>JAZSKK010000097.1:0-2088 GCA_045534795.1 Clostridia bacterium
TGCAGCTATTGTGGGACACATTCTTGGTATGCCTATGGGTTATGTTCGTTCAGGTGCTAAGGACCACGGACGCGGTAACCAGATAGAGGGTAAGCTTGAAAAGGGTCAAAAGGTTGTGGTTATTGAAGACCTTATTTCAACAGGCGGTAGTGTTATAGAGGTTGTGAATGTACTTCGTGAAGCAGGTGCTGAAGTTTTGGGTGTTGCATCAATCTTTACATACGGTATGAAAAAAGGTCTTGACAGAATGGCAGAGGCCAATGTTAGAAATATAAGTCTTTCTGATTTTGATGCAGTAGCAAGGGTTGCTGCAGAAGAAGGATATATTAAGGAAAGTGATATTGAAAGACTTATTGCTTTTAGAAACAATCCAAGTGACGAAAGCTGGATTGGGGGGAATAAATAATGAGACATCTCATAGACATTGTAGATTTAAGTGTTGAGGAAATTCAGCAGCTTGTGGATACTGCTGTAGATATTATCGAAAATCCTGAAAAGTACAGAGAAAAGTGTAAATATAAAAAGCTTGCAACTTTGTTTTTTGAACCATCTACAAGAACAAGATTAAGCTTTGAGGCGGCAATGATGGAGCTTGGCGGTAATGTACTTGGCTTTTCCGAGGCACAGTCAAGTTCTGCGTCAAAGGGTGAAAGTATTGCTGATACTGCAAAGGTTGTAAGCTGCTATGCGGACATTATTGCAATGCGTCATCCAAAGGAGGGTGCACCTACTGTTGCATCTATGAATTCAACAATTCCTGTTATAAATGCAGGTGACGGTGGACATAACCATCCTACACAGACTCTTGCGGATATGCTTACTATTTACCGTGAAAAGGGCAGGTTTGACAATCTTACAGTGGGATTGTGCGGTGATTTGAAGTTTGGAAGAACTGTACATTCACTTATCAATTCACTTTCAAGATATGAAGGAATTAAATTTGTACTTATTTCACCTGAAGAGCTTAAGCTTCCAAGCTACGTTAAAAAAGATGTGCTTAAAAAGAACAATATTGAATATGTACAGACGAGTAATCTTGAAGAGGTTATGCCAGAACTTGACATATTGTATATGACAAGGGTACAAAAGGAAAGATTTTTCAATGAAGAGGATTATTTAAGACTTAAGGACAGTTTTATCCTCACACCTGAAAAGCTTGACAATGCAAAGGAAGATTTGTGTATAATGCATCCTCTCCCGAGGGTAAATGAAATATCTGTTGCTATTGATAATGATAAGCGTGCTTGTTATTTTAAACAGGTGCTTAACGGAAAATATATGAGAATGGCGCTTATATTAAAGCTTTTGGGGGTGGAATAATTGAATATAGATTCAATAAAAAACGGTATAGTTATTGACCATATTACAGCAGGCAGGGGTATGGAACTTTATCAGCTTTTAAACCTTGACAGCCTTGATTGTTCTGTTGCATTCATTAAAAATGTAAACAGTAAAAAAATGGGCAAAAAGGACATTATAAAAATTGATGCGGATATTGCAATTAATATGGATATTCTGGGTTATGTGGACCCTGATGTTACTGTTGATATTATAAAAGACGGTATGCTTGTGGAGAAAAGGAAGATTGAACTCCCAAAGGTACTTAAAAATGTGCTTACCTGCAAAAATCCTCGTTGTATTACTACAACTGAACAAGAAATTGAACATATCTTTAAACTTACTGATGCGGAAAACAAGGTTTACAGATGTATGTATTGCGAAACTAAAGCAAAATAAAAAATCGGGTTTTAAAACCCGATTTTTTTATTTTCATTTCTGAATTTAAGAGGGGATATCCCTTTTAATTTTTTAAATACCGAAGAAAAGTAGTTACTGTCGTTAAAACCGCATCTTGTGGCAATTTCTGTTATAGGCAGATTTGTTGACAATATAAGCCTTTCGGCATTTTTTATTCTTACTACTGATATATATTCGCTGATTCCAAACCCTGTTGTGGATTTAAACAATCTCGAAAGATAACTTTTGCTTATTGAAAATTCCTTTGCCAAAAGCTCCAGCGTAATTTCCATAGCATAGTTTTCACCAATGTAATTGGAAATATTCTGAATAATGGATGGTGCTTTTATT
>JAZSKK010000197.1:0-2036 GCA_045534795.1 Clostridia bacterium
CCTTCGGTAACTGATTCGGATGTAAAGAATTTTCTGTTCATAATCTTGCCTTTCTAACCTTTTACTTTGTAAACAACCGTTCGGTTTTACGGTGTTTTATTTAAAACCCTAATAAGCTTGGTACTAATAGTGATAATGTTGTTACAACAATGCCTGCGGTAATTACACCCAATGTAATGGATGGAAGAGCGTCTTTAAGTCTCATGTCCATAAGACCTGCAATTAAAGCACCTGTCCATGCACCTGTACCGGGCAAGGGAATTGCAACAAAAATAAACAAGCCCCAGAATTTGTATTTTTCGACAGCTTCTATTTTTGATGTTCCGCGTTCCTCTAATTTTTCAACTAATCCACGGAAAATTTTAAACTTTTTCATCCAGTTGAATATCTGTCTTATAAAAAGTATGATAAAAGGGACGGGAATCAAATTCCCGATAATTGCGAATATAAATGCTGACAAAGGTGATATGCCATAATTGAGTATTGCCCACGGAATTGCAAATCTAAGCTCCGCAACAGGAATCATTGATAAAAAAACTGTTGCTAATTCGTGAGGCACATTTTCTACAAAGTGTATTAAAGCTTCCTTCATAACATTCTCCTTAATTTTAAACATACTTACCTTATTATATAATTTTTTTTAACAAAAATCAAGAAATATTTAGTTTTATAAAATAAATTTATTAAAAAAATATCGGTTGACATAAAAATGACGCAGAGTGTATAATAATAAAGCTGTAAACATTAATGAAGGAGGTGTGAATATGTCGTGGGAAAAGATAAATGATTATATGCCGGATTTTGAATTGCTTAAGGAGATTCTTGAAACAAAGAACCTGTTACATCTTAAAAACTGTATTTCGGAAATGAACGAATATGATGTTGCATCTTTTATTGAGGAGCTAGATGCTGAGAAGGCACTTTTGGTATTCAGGCTTTTGTCCAAGGATGCCGCATCTGATGTGTTTGCATATTTGCCAAGTGATACACAGGGGCATATTATTGATGGTATAAACGATACTGATTTACGTGATATAATTGATGATTTATTTGTGGATGATGTAGTAGATTTGCTGGAGGAATTGCCTGCTACTGTGGTACGACGTATTCTTAAAAACGCCAACCCTTCCAAAAGAAAGATTATAAATCAGTTTTTGCAGTATCCTGAGGATAGTGCAGGGAGTATTATGACGTCGGAATATGTCGCACTGAAGAAAACAATGACTGTGGAGGACGCCTTGCAGTATATTCGCAGGAACGGTGTGGACAAAGAGACTATCTATACTTGCTATGTAACAAGTGCCCAACGTCATCTGGAGGGTGTTATAACTCTTAAGGATTTGGTTATGTCTGATGGTGATGCAGTAATTGAGGATATAATGGATACTCATGTAATCCGATGTGTTACAACCGATGAACAGGAGGAAGTAGCAAGGATTTTTACGGACTACGACCTTCTTGCGTTGCCTGTTGTTGACCAGGAGGAACGGATTGTGGGCATTATTACTGTTGATGATGCCGTGGACGTTATAGAGGAGGAGGCTACAGAGGATATTGAAAAGATGGTAGCTATTACCCCTTCCGAAAAGCCATATCTTAAAACAGGCGTATGGGAAACCTGGAAGAGCAGAATACCATGGCTTATGTTACTTATGATTTCTGCAATATTTACGGGGAGCATTATAACTATGTACGAGGATGCTTTGGCAAAGGCAGTTATTTTAACCTCGTTTATCCCAATGCTTATGGGTACAGGAGGTAATTCGGGAAGTCAGGCATCTGTTACCGTTATACGCAGTATGTCCCTTAATGATATTGAATTTGGTGATTTTTTAAAGGTTGTGTGGAAGGAATTTCGCGTTTCGCTTTTATGTGGTATATCATTGGCGGTTGTTACATTTATAAAGGTGTTGGTTGTAGATAATACAGGTGGTTTTATTATACCATTCGTTGTTGCAGCGGCTATGCTGGTTACAATAATAGCTGCAAAAATAATCGGCTGTATGCTGCCTATGCTGGCAAAAAAAGCAGGTCTT
>JAZSKK010000151.1:0-3497 GCA_045534795.1 Clostridia bacterium
TATACTTTTTTTGAATTCTATAATTTGTTTTCCCATATTCATATTGGTATTTTCAACCTCGTCTGATATGTTCTTTATTAAATCACGTCTTTTAAATATTGCCCTTATTGCGCGATGAATACGACAAAAAATTGTTAGCCATCTGTATTTTTTTAATATGGGATATCTGAATACCATTTGCTCATACGGAGTAGAAAGTATCTCAAAATATTTTTTTATTTTGGCAATTTTCTTAGACGTTGTAACACCAGCATTTTGTGCAACCTCTGTTGCCATTGTCATTTCATGTGTGCCTACCCAACCACTTTTGGCAACATAATCTGCCATTTGCTTTATGGTACCACTTACATTATCTTTACCCTCAAACCAATACGCACACAATTCCATTGCATTTTGGTTGAATTCATATAACTTACATTTTGTAAGTATTTGGTCTAATTTTTCTGTGTTTATTTTATCTTTATAGTGTCTATAAATTATCCATTGGTCTAAGAATGCACGTATTCCTATACCGCTGAATTTCATATGCTTTGCCATATGTGCAAGATTATATGCATAAAAATCCTCTACGGACAGCTCCATACAATGACTTGTCCCCTCTTTTTTGATGAGTCTGTCTGTCATTTTATTGCATTCTTCTTGCCATGGATGATTATTTTGTATTAAAACACGATGTAATTCTGCCATAACAAAATTATCCGTAATATACTCATCATGGTCGTCATTTTCATCGCTGTATGCCAAGATTTCATACCCGAGTCCAAGCATTATTTCTTTTGCCTTTTCAGGGGTTTCTTTTCCGATATATATATCAAAATCAGAGGATTGACGCATATCCTCACTTGGATATAACCTTGCAAGCTCCCTACATCTTAGGACAAGGTAGTCTATATTTTCATTTTCGAAGGCTTCTTCAATTTCCTCAAGATAATATTGTTGTTTTGCCTGCACCATAAGGAGTTGGTTATATAATACCTCAAGCTCTTCTCTCTTTTTTTTGGACAGCTTATCCTTTATGGTAAGATAAGCAATGTTTTCAACTTTATGAAATTTACAAAACTCAAAAAACTCATCTTCATTAAAATTGTGAGGCAACTCAGGGGCATCTTTTCCCATTATTGCACATCTTAAAAGACTCGTCAGATAGTTTGTATACATTCCTAAATTCATTTATTCCTCCATGATTTTTATATACAGTTCATAATAATCATTAAATCTTTTTTTAGCGTCATATAACCTGTGTGCCCTTCTTATGCAAGCATCACTTTTATCATTACCATTTTTTAAAGCTTTTATTGCCTCATACACCGCATGCATATTTCTTTTTTCTACGACCATACCTGTTTCTTCATCTAAGGCCTCAGGGCTTCCGCCTGTGTTAAAAGTAATAATCGGTGTACCGCAAGCCAAAGATTCGAGATTGACCGTTGGAAATGTATCTTCTAATGTTGTATTAACATAAACATCTGCCATTGTAAAAAGCTCTGCCATTTCAAATCTATCTTTTGTTCTTGGTAAACCAATGATGTTTTTGGGTAGGTTTTGCATTTCTTTTTCAGTTAATCCAACAAGCACTATAGAACAGTTGTTATCTATTATTTTACTTAGTTCCATAAAATATTGTAATTTCCCCTTTGGCACACCCAATATAACTGTCTTATTCTCTAAATTATATCTCTTTCTAAAATCACTCGTACGTGGTATAAATACATCTAAATCTATGCCATTATATATAACCTCGACAGGAAATTTTGAAAGATACGATTCTTTCGTGAGATTTGCCAACCATTGGCTTGGTGTAACTATCGTTAAATTGTCAAGAGACGTAAAGAGTTGTTTTTTCTTATTGTATAGTCTGTTACACTTATCGAAAAACCAACTGTATTTTTTGGCTTGTATACAATCCTTGCAATTCGTCTTCCATTTATCACACTCTAATCTGTCAAAATGCATACAATAGCCTGTAAATGCCCAGCAGTCATGGAATGTCCATACAACCTTTGCCCGTGTTTTCTTTAAATATCTAAAAAATATCGAAAGGTTTAAATCGTGTCCGTGAATATTATGTAAATGCACAATATCAGGGGTTATTCTATTTAAAATTCGAATAAGTCTATAAGTTGAAATAAGTGAGTTGAATCCATAATTGCCCAAAACTTTTGCCAACAATGCATTCACTTTAACGAGAAAAGGATTTGAGTATTTAATACCCAAATCATAATCATAATTGCCACTCGTATACAATATATAGTTTTCAATATTATGCGAGGTAAGCATTTTGCTTATTTCCATTGTGATACCGCCTGTTGAGCCAACACCACAAACCGCATTTAACTGAACTATTTTCATACCAAATACCTTCTATAAGGTTGTTATTTAAACAACTCTTCCAATTCGTTTATTCTTGCCGCTACCGTAAAGTCTTTCGCTCTTTCTCCGGCTTTTTTTGCATAGTTTTCTCGTAATTCATCGTTTTGTACAAGTTCTTTTAAACCTATAAATAATGCATCCTCGTTATTTTCTACAACAAGACCATACTCGCTATCGCCTAAAATTTCTCTCATTCCTGCACAATCTGTAACAAGAATTGGTTTTCCTAAAATAACTGATTCACTAACAACCGTACTATACCCCTCTGCGCGTGAAGGATACACCAAAAGGTCTGCACTTTGCATATATTTATACGGATTATCACTAAATCCTACAAGTTCAACTCTACCATTTAGGGAATTATTGTCAATGTATTTTTGAAGATTTTCTCTTTCTATTCCCTCGCCTACTATAATAAGCTCACAATCTTCCCCTAAGTCAATTATTTTCTTGAATGCAACCAAAAGTCTATCAAAGCTTTTTTGATTTGTAAGACGACCAACTGATACAATTCGGAATTTTGTAGTTTTATCAACTGTTTCTTTTGCCTTTTCTCGTACTTTACTGTCGTCTAATACATTATACTTTACAACTAAATTTTTATCTATTCCAAATCTTTTTGTAAAGGCATTTTTTGCACTTTCAGATACACATACAATTTTATCAAACCTTTTATAACATTCGATATGCTCCTTAAGGTTTTTGTACACTTTTTCCAGACCAAATGTATTATATAAATCAATATGTACCCAAGCAAGCTTTTTTGAATTGCAATTTTTTGATGAGCCTATAATTTTAGTGGGAACACCCTCCAAAAAAGCTATTTCAATATCATATTTATTGCCTATAAAAATACTGTGTGTGATACTTGGCGGTATAACAAAACTTATAAGATACGAAAAAATTCTTTGCAAAAAACCTTTTTGAAAAGATACAATACTTTTATAGTGTACATCACTATTTAAATTTTTTCGCATAACTCCCCTGTTGGTTACAGTTTGGAGTGTTACATCATATTTTGTTTTATCTATATTATTTACTGTATCTACAAGTATCTTTTCAGCACCGCCACCGTTAAGAGTATTTATTAAAAATAATATTTTCTTCACTTTAAATATCACTCAATT
>JAZSKK010000203.1:0-2440 GCA_045534795.1 Clostridia bacterium
GTTGAAACAAATACAGATGATTTTATTAAAAATTCACTAAGTTCCACTGATACCACAAGGGTAACTGTTAAACAAAAAGACAGATTTTTAAATAATGAAATAAAAAAAACATTACTCGGCATATTTGGTGATAAAATTAAAATCACTACCGAGTAATGTTTTAATATCCTAAAATCAGTAATATAAATGATGCTGCCGATGCACCTAATGCAACGGTGAGCAATCCGCGTTTTAAATAAGCGAGCAATATGGCGACAATGCAACCTGCAACAGCACTATTCACCGAACCTGTGCTGTTAAAAATTGATGGAAAGGTCATAGCAGCAAGCACAGAGTAGGGAATATAGCTTAAAAAAGATTGAACCCACTTGTTTGTGATTTTTTTGCGAAATATAACCATAGGCAACATACGTATTAAGTATGTAGTAAATGCCATAACTGCAATTCCGCATAATATGTAAGTCGTGTTCATATATCCGCCTCCTCGTAATCCTGTGTTTTTACAGGGAATAATGTAGCAGCAACAGCACTGACTGATATGGCAATAATAATTATTGACCAACCTTCAGATATTCCTGAAAGAGGAGGAACATAGGTAAATATCATACTTGCAATAATTGCCAGCACTACTGCAAATAAAATACTTTTTTTCTCCCTTGCAGGCGGAATAATTATTGCTATGAACATTCCGTATAATGCAATCCCCATAGCGTTTGATAAAATCTTTGGCATAAATGATGTTGCCATTGCACCTACAGCTGTGCCGGCAGTCCATCCTATAACCGGTGTCAGTATAAGACCTGCCATATATGCAGTAGTTAAAAGAGTTTTACGTTGCATTGATACTGCAAATATTTCGTCAGTAATACCAAAGGATATTGCAAATCTTTCTTTTAATTTGATGCTTGGATGTGTTTTTTGTGAAACGGATAAAGACATTAAAAAATATCTTATATTTATAATAAGTGTGGTTATTGCAAGCTCAATGAATGTACCATTTTCAATTAAAATATTTGCGCCGGCAAACTGTCCTGCACTTGTAAGGTTTGTAAGTGATATTACAATTGCAGACCATATTGGCAAACCTGATAAAATTGCCGTAAGACCAAATGCCATGGATACCGAAAAGTATCCAAGACATATAGGAAAACCATCTTTAATTCCTTGTATGAAATCTTGCTTTTTCATTTTTACCTCTTTTATTAAATAAACTTTAAAGAATATACCATAAAAAAGAGTTATCGCAGGATAACTCTTTAATATTTAGAGTAGTTCTTTTCTTAATTCAGCACCGGATTTAGGACTAAGGTATGCAGGCGGTATATCAAGTACTGTTTTTCCGCCTTTTTGACCATCTTTGTTCATACGGTATGCAGCCCTTGCATACGCTACAAGAACAGATGAAGTAAATTCGGGATTTGAATCAAGCTTTAAGCTGTATTCTATAATATGATTATTTTCAAGATTTGCACCTGTTTTTCCGCTTCTGATAACAAAACCACCGTGAGGAATACCGCTGTGATTTTTATTAAGCTCGTCCTGTGAAATAAAGTGAACAGTTGTATTATAATCAGCAAAATAGTTAGGCATTGTTTTAATTTCTTCTTCAATTCTTTTTAGGTCTGCACCATCTTCAGCAACAACAAAGCATTCTCTTGTATGTTTTTGCCTTGTTGAAAGTTCAGGTGCGGAGCCGCTACGTACTGCTTCCAATGCGCTGTCAACAGGTATTGTGTACTGCTTTGCGTCTAAAACACCGTCAATTCTTCTTATAGCGTCGGAATGTCCCTGGCTAACACCCTTTCCCCAAAACGTATAATCTTCGCCGTCAGGCAATATTGCAACTGCATACATTCTGTTTATTGAAAACATTCCAGGGTCCCAGCCTACGGAAATAATTGCAACTTTTTGAGATTCTTCCGCAGCATTGCTTACATTTTCAAAATGTTCAGGTATTTTCGCATGGGTGTCAAAACTATCAACCACATTAAATAATTTTGCAAGCTTTGGAGTCTGCTCCGGAAGGTCGGTAGCACTGCCTCCACACAAAATCATAACATCAATTTTTCCAACCATATCATTTACCTTGTCGGAATGATAAACCATAACGCCTTCAGTTTGTATTTTAACTGTTGAAGGGTCACGGCGTGTAAATACTGCAACAAGTTCAAGGTCAGCATTTTGTTTAATAGCATTTTCAACACCACGTCCAAGGTTTCCGTATCCATATATACCCATTTTAATACTCATTTTAAGTCCTCCCTGAATTTACATAATACACGTAAAAATTATAACATAAAAAAATGCTTTATTCAATAACCAACATATAAAAAATATATAAATTTTAATTTTGCCGTTTAATTTTGCTGTAAAAATAAAAAAAGACACCCCTGACGGATGTCATTTTTTTATGGGAAAGCAGAACCATAAGGATATTTAA
>JAZSKK010000192.1:0-2632 GCA_045534795.1 Clostridia bacterium
GTTTCTAAAATCACCTGCTGTAATCATATATTTATTACCTCCATACTTTTCTATAGTATATTTTACATTATTTTCTAATAAAATTCAAGTCTTTTTTACAATATAATCAAATCTTTTCTGGAATGAGTGAAATTTTCACAATCATTATCCCTTACCATCACTATATCCTCTATTCGTATTCCGAAAAATCCTTCCAGATAAATACCAGGTTCAACACTCACAATATTGCCTGTTTTTAACGTATCCTCTGACCGCGGTGAAAGGTTAGGCTGTTCATGCACTTCAAGCCCTATGCCGTGTCCAAGTGAATGGTTAAAATTTTCGTCATATCCTGCATCTGCTATTATGTCCCTTGCAACCTTGTCAACATCTTTGTTATATACCCCTGCCTTTATTGAGTCAATTGCCGCAAGCTGTGCTTTTAAAACAATGTCATAAATATTTTTTGTCTTATCATCGGCATAACCTACCGCCACAGTACGTGTCATATCGCTGCAATACCCATTGTACACACAGCCATAATCCATAAGCACAACCTTGCCATCTTCAACCCTTTTATCAGTAAGGTTTGCATGAGGCAAAGCACTGCGTTCACCCACAGCAACAATAGTATCAAAAGAAAGTGCCGATGCCCCCTGCCTTTTCATAAAATATTCAAGCTCCAATGCAATCTCTCTTTCAGTAATACCTGGTTTTATAAAGGGCAGGATATGCTCAAAAGCCATATCGCCGATTTGCTCTGCACGGCGGATAAATTTGCATTCCTCTTCCTTTTTTACTTTGCGGTATTCATTAAGCTCGTCAGAAACGCCTATGGCAGTAACCGCAGGCATAGCCCTGTTCATCATTTTAAAGGAATTGTAGGAAATTGTTTTGTCCTCAAATCCGATTTTATCAAACCCCATATCTGCAACTATTCTATAGGGCAGGGTTTTATACTCAATTACCTCAAAACCGCGTGTCTGCTCCTTTGCCTGAATAGTATATCTTCCATCTACAATTATATACTTCTTTTCAGGGGTGAACAGCAATAATCCCTCACCGCCTGTAAAACCGCTGAAGTAATACAGATTTTGCGGACTAGTAATTATTATTGCCTCAAGATTTTTTCTTTTTAGAATATCATTTATCATAAACTAAGCTCCAACGCCCTTACTGCCACAAGGTAACTATTGCTGCCAAAACCGCATATTTGTCCCTTGCACACAGGTGCAATTACGGATTTGTGACGAAAATCCTCTCTTGAATGCACATTTGTAAGATGCACCTCAACAACAGGCATTTCAGCAATAGGAATAGCATCACGAATTGCATAGCTGTAATGGGTAAATGCTCCTGCATTAATTATAATACCGTCAAAATTACCCCTTGCAGAATGAATTTTATTTATAATTTCACCCTCAATATTTGACTGATAAAATTCTACTCCTATATTATTTTCATCGCAATAGCTTTTAATTTTTCCGTTTATATCCGTCAAAGTTTCATTACCGTACTTTTCCGGTTCACGGATACCAAGCATATTAAGATTAGGTCCATTTATAATAAGTATTTTCATTTCAAACACCCCTCGTATATTTTTTTCATAATTAAAGCGTCCTGACTTTGAGTTCCTGCAGATTCACATATAATTATGGGTGACAGCTTTCTTTTTGCCAAAACCCTTGCCAAAGGTAGAAAGTCAGGCCCATATTCAGTGTTTTCAAAAGTAAGGTGCTTTTTCTCCCCTGCTTTTGTAAATTCAATTTTGCTAAAATGTGCGTGAAATTTATTAACACGTTCTCTACCAATTTTCTTTTCCATATATTTTATAATATGGTCAAAATCATCCTCTGTTTTTAATGCTCCCTGCATTCTGGCATTAAGGTGACCAAAGTCCACTGTAGGCAAAAGTCTTTCATCCATACAGCAAAGCTCCATTACTTCCTCTATGGTACCCATCTGGTTTATTTTGCCCATTGTTTCCATACAAAGTGTAACATCGCCCAACCCTGCGTTGTCAAGTTCATTTAATGCACGCTCTATTGTAGCTTTTGATATTTCCATAGCATTTCTTCGGGTAATGTCCTTGGCAGCACCCATATGAACAACCAATCTTTTAGCACCCATATTGTGTGCAGCATTTGCAGATTGCAGTATATATTTAATTGTATTATCAATTTTTTCAGGCTCTACACTTGAAATATTGGTAAAATAAGGCGCATGCACACTTAATGCAATATTGTGTTCTTTCGCCTTTTCACCCAGTATCTGTGCGGCCTCGTCAGATATTTTTACCCCTCTTCCGCATTGATACTCATAAGCATCAAGCCCGATATCCGCAAGCCATTTTGGCATTTCAAGGGACGACTTGCCACCATTGTCATAAAAAATTTCAGGATTACCGGCTGTTCCGAATTTAACCATTGCCTTGCCTCCCCATTTATATTAAAGCAATTGTACCACAATACAAAAAATTTGTAAAGTAAAACCCACAGACCATAAGCCTGCGGGCAAGTAATTTTTTCAGTACTTATTCCTGATTTCTATTAGTATATACTATTTGGTTAAAAACAAATTCCATTTTTACCTTAATGTACTTTTTAATGGTTGTGAATGTTTAAGATAATCTTCCTTATTATCCTTACTTAAA
>JAZSKK010000157.1:0-6005 GCA_045534795.1 Clostridia bacterium
AGAACCCATTTGTAGATGTTAAGGAATATGATTGGTTCTATAATGCAGTTATGTTTGTATATAAGAATGGAATCACAAAGGGTGTTTCTGCAACTGAATATGATCCACAGGGTAAGGTTACAAGAGGACAGTTTATAACAATGCTTTGCAGAGCATATGAAATAAAAGAAATGACAGGTGACAACTTTGCTGATTGTGGAAACACATGGTACACAGGTTACCTTGCTGCTGCAAAACAACTTGGAATTTCAAACGGTGTTGGCGATAATATGTTTGCTCCTGAAAAAGAAATTACAAGAGAAGAAATGGTTACTTTGATCTATAACTACTTAAAGTCAATAGGCAAGGCAACTGAAGAAGCAACAGAATTAGGTTTTGCTGATAGCGCTAACGTTTCAGAATGGGCAAAAACAGCAGTAGCTTATGCTGCTAAGAACGGAATTGTTAACGGAAAAGATAACAATGTTTTTGATCCAAATGGAACTGCTACAAGAGCTGAGCTTGCACAGATTTTCTACAATATGTTTAAATAAAATGTAACACAAACAAGGGGTGCGGTTAACCGCACCTCTTTTTTTGTACAATAAAGAGATTAGTGCCTATAAAAACAATAAAAAAGGTATATATTTCATTCACATAGGAAATACAGGTTGAAATTAAGGCAAAGAAAAGGGGTGTAGCAAAATGATTTTGCTACACCCAAATAAATTCGTACCTGTTAGAATGTTTAATTAAACATATATTAGAGAAACATCCAATATTTTAATAATCTGTATAATTTACTTAATATCTTCAATTACTGTTTCGGGAGGAATAAGTAATTGTTCCGGATTTTCCAGAATTTTTTTTAGTTTTTTGAATGCGGAAGCATAATAATGTCCGTCGCAAATACGTTCATCACAAACGATTGTAAAATCAATTAATCGGTGTTTTTTTGTTGTGCCATCCTTAGTTACAACATATTCGGTCCTCTTTGCACCCATAGCAATAAAAACGGGCAGATTACCGAAATCATACAAATGGTGAAAAATAGGTGGCATACCCAAAGAACCCATATTGGTAATAAACATTGAACCGTGAAACGGACTAAGCTTTGTAAGAAAACGAGGCAAAAGTCCAAAGTAATCTAAAAGCTTTAAAAACCATACCGTAAGCTTTAGAAAAACACCCGGCAGGCTGACAAGCACCCTTGCCGCGGTATCCATATTGTTTTGGTCCCCTATTTGCTTGTTTTCTGTAATTTCATTACTTAATTGATGATATACTGAATTAAGAGTTTCATAAGGAGTTGCGTACAGCTTTACAACTGTTTCAGGAGCATTAAGCTTAAGCTCTTTTTTAATTGCCATACATATTTCAATGCCCTTACGTGCATAAACACGCTGACCGCGTATAAAACGGTTAATGCCCGGTAATTGTGAAACAACCCTGATGTATGCAGTCATAAAAATGTGAATCATCCCAAGGCCATCCATACCCTCCAACCTTTTTTGGCGGATTAGCTGTTCGCACTTTTCAACATCTACTGTTGCAGAAAATGTGTTTGAAGCCCCTGTGCGGGTTGGCATTAAAAATGGTGAAATTGCGTCCATAGGAATTCCGCCCCTGATTCTTCTGCCCTCTTTACGGCTCATTGTAACACCTCGCTAATTTTTATATTTCAATTATACCACAAAATTCGACAAAATACAAGAAAAAAACCTATATATATTTTTGGACCAATTACAATTTTAAATATATTTTTTCAGCGTTAATTATATATGTTTGATGGAAGAAATTACATTAAAATTTGTTGACATACATAAGCATAAGATGTATAATAAACTCGTAAATAGTAGTTTTTCCGCACAGTACATTTTGCGGATTTTACGGAAAACAGAACGACAATATAAAATATATTTAAGTGATACTTTGGTTAGACATAAAACAGACAAAAAAACAAATACTATCAAAAGGAGATTTTAATTATGAGTAAAAAAGCTATTATTAATGCGAATATTGTGCTTGAAACAGGAATTATGTGGGACGCAATTCTTATAACAGAAGATGAAGAGATTTTAGCTTATGGTAAGGAAATTGATATTCCGTCAGACGCTGAAATTATTGATGCTGAGGGTGCTTATGTAGGGCCTGGTTTTGTTGATATCCATGTACACGGCATTAACGGAAAATGTACATCATTTAATCCTGTTGAAGCATCTGAAATATTTTTAAAGCACGGTACAACTTCAATTTTATCAACTCCTTATTATAAGTTTACATTTGATGAATTTATGGATTCAATTAAAATGATAAAAGATAATATGGAAAAATCACGAATAATAAGGGGGATCTATATGGAAGGTCCATACACTAACCCTGACCACGGTTCCTTTGCATATATGAATCCGTGGAGAGACGGCGTATTCCGTGAACAATACGAACCTTTAGTTGAAGCTGGAGGAGATTTGGTTAAGGTTTGGACAATTGCACCTGAAAGGGATAATATAGTGGACTTTCTAAAATGTGCCAGAGATGTTAACCCTGATGTTAAAATTGCATTAGGCCACACCCATGCAACACCTGAAATGGTTCGCGCTTTGGGAAGTAAATACCGTCCTACAATTCTTACACATACAGGTTGTGCTACACATGTTTCTAACGCTAGTTCAGGGGGAACAAGAGGCAGTGGTGTTGATGAATACAGCTTGCAGAATCCTGACGTTTTTTGCGAAATGATTAGTGATTCCTGTTGTATCCATGTAAAGGCTGATAATCAGAGACTTATCATTCATAATAAGGGCGTTGAAAGAGTTGTGCTTATTACAGACTGTACAATGCAGAACACTCCAAACCCTCCACACCTTGCACACATTACTGACCTTAACTTTGATGGTAAAGGTCGTCTTTGCGGAAGTAAAATGACAATGAACCAAGCTTGTCGAAATGTTATGGAAAGTACAAATTGCGGTATTGCCCAGGCATTTATAATGGCGTCATCATCTCCTGCAAAGGCTATTGGTATGTATGATGAAATCGGATCAGTGGAAGTGGGCAAAAAAGCTGACCTTGTATTTGTTGATGACAGATTTAATGTTAAAAAGGTTATGCTAAGAGGAGAACTTGTGTAAATAAATTAATAGTTTAGTATTATAGGAAATTGCTTCTTTAATGTTGTAATTTCCTATATGTATAATAGTATAAATTTGTTATAATTCAGCCACAATAATATGATTTAAGAGGTTTGTTATGAATATTATTATAGTAGGATGCGGAAAAGTTGGTTACAAACTTATTGAACACCTTTCACACGAGGAACACGATATTACTATTGTGGACTCACGTGCTCAGGTTGTTCAAAATGCGGTAAATGAATATGATGTTATGGGTGTTGTAGGCAGCGGTACTGATGTTGATACTCTTATGGAGGCAGGCATAGAAAAGGCAGATGTACTTATTGCCGTAGCAGGGTCGGACGAGCTTAATCTTATTATTTGCCTTATGGCAAAAAAGCTTGGTAATTGTCAGACTATTGCCAGAGTACGCAAGCCCGAATATTTTAAAGCCATTAACCTTATAAAGGAGGAGCTTGGCCTTGCAATGATTATTAATCCTGAGCTTGCTGCTGCAAGTGAAATTGCAAGAATATTGCGTTTTCCTTCTGCTATTAAGATAGATACCTTTGCCAAGGGACGTATAGAAATACTTACCTTTGAGGTGGCCGAGGGCAGTGTGCTTGACGGTCTTAAGCTGATGGATTTTTCTTCATAGCTTGGAGCCTCTGTGCTTGTGTGCGGTGTTGAACGTGGAGAAGAGGCGTTTATTCCGTCAGGTAACTTTGAAATACGTCACGGTGACCTTATAAGTATTATGGGCTCTATTAAGGAAGCGGCACACTTTTTTAAGGAAATCGGCATCCGTACAAACAGAGTTAAGGATACGTTGATAGTCGGTGGTGGAGAAACTGCATATTATCTTGCAAATCAGCTTTTGCAAAATGGTATAGCTGTTAAAATTATCGAGCAAAATCAGGAACGTTGTGATGAACTTTTTCAGCTTTTGCCAAAGGCTAATATCACACATGGTGACGGCACGGACAACAAGGTTTTAATGGAGGAGGGTCTTGCAGGATTTGACTCCTTTGTTTCACTTACCAATATAGACGAAGAAAATGTGTTGCTTTCTCTTTATGCAAAAACACAGACTAAAGGTAAGGTTGTAACAAAAATTAACAGAATTGAGTATGGAAATGTTATAGGCGATTTACAGTTGGGAACTACCATTTATCCTAAAAATATTACTGCGGAATATATAGTGCGTTTTGTAAGAGCGTTGCAAAATTCCTACGGCAGCACCATTGAAACAATGCACTTTATTCTTGATGGCAAGGCGGAGGCGTTGGAATTCCGCATAAATGAAAATTCGCCTATTTCCAATAAAAAAATTGAAGAACTTAACCTTAAGGAAAATATTATCATTGCATCTATAAACAGAGGCGGAAAGGTAATAGTACCTCATGGTCAGGATATTATTTTAACGGGAGATACGGTTATTGTTGTAACCTTAAAGGAAGGGTTTAAGGACATCAGCGATATTTTGAAATAGAGGATAATAGTATGAATTACAAAATGATTGTTTATATACTTGGCTGGGTGTTGAAAATTGAGGCAGTAAGTATGGTTATTCCTTTAATATGTGCTTTTTGCTATGCTGAAATGTTGGAAATTAAAGTGTTTGCAGTATGTATTGCACTTTGCTTGTTGGTAGGCTTTGCAATGACCTTCCGTCAACCGTCAAACAAGGTGGTATATGCAAAAGAAGGCTTTGTTACAGTGGCTTTGAGCTGGATTGTAATGAGTATATTTGGTGCATTTCCATTTGTTTTTTCAGGAAATATTCCAAGCTTTACAGACGCTTTTTTTGAAACTGTGTCAGGCTTTTCTACAACAGGTGCATCAATACTTACTGATGTAGAGGTATTGCCAAAATCGCTTTTAATGTGGCGAAGTCTTACCCATTGGATTGGCGGTATGGGAGTTTTGGTGTTCCTTATGGCAATTCTTCCTCTTTCGGGCAGTGGGAATTTGTACCTGCTAAAGGCGGAAAGCCCGGGGCCATCGGTTAGTAAGCTTGTTCCAAAGGTTAAATCAACAGCCAAGCTTTTATACATTATATATATTGCATTTACCCTGATACAGGTGATTTTACTGCTGGCAGGAGGGCTTGATTTATTTGAATCCATTACCCTTTCATTCGGTACAGCAGGTACTGGGGGGTTTGCAATTAAAAATTCCGGTTTGGCGGAATATACACCTTATGTACAGTATGTAATTACTGTATTTATGATATTGTTTGGTATTGATTTTTCCCTTTATTATGCATTGATTTTCAGAGGAGTAAGGTCTTTCTTTAAATCTGATGAGCTTAAGGTATATATAGGCATAATAGCTTTATCTACGCTTTTGATATTTTTCAACAGCAGACATCTGTTTACAACTGCGGAGGAAACATTCAGGAGCGTATGGTTTACCGTAGGTTCTATAATTACCACAACAGGTTATGCGGTTTCGGACTTTAACCTGTGGCCGGAATTTTCAAAGGTAATAGTTGTAATGCTTATGTTTATAGGTGCTTGTGCAGGCAGTACGGGCGGTGGTATTAAGGTTTCGAGAATTATTATTCTTTTAAAAAGTATAGTAAAGGAAATACGCACCAGTGCCCATCCCAGAACTACTCTTAAAATCAAAATGAACGGCAGAATTGTAGAGCACGAAACTGTACGTGGTATAAATGTTTTTATGGCTTCGTATGTTGCAATATTTTTTGGTGCACTATTGATGATAAGCCTTGATAATTTTGATTTTACTACTAATTTTACCGCAATTGCCGCAACCTTAAACAATATAGGTCCTGGTCTTAATATGGTTGGTCCTATGGGTAATTTTTCTGAATTTTCGGTATTGTCAAAAGTGGTTATGAGTATATGAATGATAGTGGGCAGACTTGAAATATTCCCTATGCTGTTG
>JAZSKK010000050.1:0-3147 GCA_045534795.1 Clostridia bacterium
CTACGATCCGACTTCCTTTCAGCACGTAATGTGTTTATTAACACCATACCATAGCTCTTATGTTCATTTGGCTTAATATACGTCATCGTCATTTCGTCTGTGGCAAGCTCCATATCCTGCCTGATTTTTTTAAATAAATACCACATTACAGGGTTAAACCAGTGTATGCACTGAAAAAATAATAACAGATAATTCACCAGCACATCACAACGTCTGTAATGACAAAGCTCGTGTATAAAGGTATATTCCAATTTGCTTATATAATCATTTTCAAATTCCTCTGTAATCAGTATTTCAGGCTTTATCACTCCATATAGTGATGTGGTTGGTATATGACTTTGTACGATAACTTCTATTTGGCTGTTTATTCCTGTAATGTTTTTACATCGATTTAAAATTGCAATAGTATTTTCAGAAGCAGAGGAAGAGGAGCTGTGTATTTTGTACCTAAGAAATACAAAGCTGATAATAATCCAAAGGGTTGTTAAAATAATTCCCCCAATCCAGATGTGTGGTATTATTTCGCTTATGTTTTGTAATCCATATATGCTTATTGGCTTGGTTTTTTGGGTAAATGGTAAAATTTCAGTTTCATTAAATGCGTCAATTACATTAATTTGATTGAAAATACTTATTTTACTTTCAGGCCCATTTGGTAAAACTAGCTTTAAAATCATTACTGACCAAAGCAGGTATTGCCATTTTGCAGATAATCTCCGCAGTAATGTAGATTTTAAAATGAGTATAATAATGCCCACAACACTGCCGAATACAGTTCCATACACTACGGTGCTGAATACAGTATGTATATTCATTTATTTTCCCTCCAATATATCCTTGAGGTTTTGGATTTCCTCTCTGGAAAACTTGTTGTTTTCAACAAAGCTTGCAAGCATCATTTTTACGGAACCATCATATAGCTTGTTTAAAAAGTTGTTGTTTTCAACATTAATATAATCTTTTTTTGAAATCAATGAAGAATAAATAAAGGCTTTTCCATCTGACTTTTCAGCTTTTATTGTACCTTTTGAAACAAGTCTGTTAATTAGCGTTCTTATTGTTTTGTCATTCCATTCCTGTTCTTTGGAAACTTCTTCAACAATTTCACTGCTTGTACATGGCTCATTTTTCCATATAGCTTTCATAACGCAGAATTCCGCATCTGTTATCTGTGGTTTATTCATTTTGTCACCTCCCTCGTATTGGATTACAATTGTAATCTTTGATTATATATTACAACTGTAATCCAAGTTTGTCAAGTACTTTTATAAAAAAGATACCAAGTTATTAATCTAACTTGGTATCTTTTTGTTATATATTTAAGCTTTTACGCCTTTCTTTGCGTTTTAATGCCTGGCTCCAGTTATTTATTTCCTCGTCGGTTTCAAGCTTTAAACCAGGGATTTTTTTAGGATTTTCATTATCATCAAGTGCAACCATAATAACATAGGCGTTGTTTATCAAAACGGTTTCACCATTTAATTTTTCAACGTAGGTTTTTACGTTAATTTCCATAGATGTTGTACCTGCATAAGTTATTTTACCCTTTAAAACCAAAGTATCATTTGCATGGGCAGCTCTTTTAAATTCAAGCTGGTCAATGGATGCAGTTGTAACATTAGAGGAAGAGTGACGTCTTGCAACAACAGCAGCAACCTCGTCAATCCACGCCATAAGCTTACCGCCAAAAAGTCTGTTGTAACCATTTAAAGTTCCCATTGTAAGAACGTGTACCTGCTCGGTATATGAATCCATAACTTTTTTATCTATATTAACACTCTCCTTTATAATTAAAGGCTGTGACAAATTTTATGTCACAGCCCTAATGTAGCACCAATATTATATTTCTACTCTCCAACCAAATGGGTCATCAAGTACGCCCCACTGGATGCCTGTTAGTGTGTCGTATAGCTTTTGGCTAAGTTCACCAATATTGCCATCGCCAATAACCATAACATCATCCATATAACGAAGCTTACCTACAGGAGAAATTACTGCAGCAGTACCTGTGCCGTAAACTTCCTCCAATGAACCGTCTTTTGCAGCGGCAACAAGCTCGTCAACAGAAATCTTGCGTTCCTCAACCTCGTAACCAAGGTGCTTGCACATCTGTATAACAGAGTTGCGTGTAACACCCGGCAAGATACTTCCGTTAAGTTCAGGAGTAACAATTTTGCCGTTTATTTTAAAGAAGATGTTCATAGCGCCAACTTCTTCAATATACTTTCTTTCAACACCGTCAAGCCACAATACCTGTGAATAACCGTCATCATGTGCTTTAACCTGTGCCTTTAAGCTTGCAGCGTAGTTACCGCCTGTTTTAGCGTAACCGATACCACCCTTTACTGCACGTACATATTCGTCTTCAATCCATATACCAACAGGAGCAAGACCGCTTGCATAATAAGCGCCAGATGGTGAAAGAATTACCATAAACAAGTATGTTTTTGAAGGTGCAACACCCAAAAATTCGTCAGTAGCGATTATAAAAGGTCTGATGTAAAGTGATTCGCCGTCGCCTTCAGGAATCCAGTCGCGGTCAATATCTACAACAGCCTTAACAGCCTGTACAAAATCTTCTTCAGGAATATTAGGAATGCAAAGTCTGTCGTTAGACATATTAGCTCTCTTTGCGTTCATATCAGGGCGGAAAAGATAAGCCTTGCCGTCTTTACCCTTGTATGCCTTCATACCTTCAAACATTTCCTGACCGTAGTGATATACCATAGCGGCAGGAGAAAGTGAAATGTTATGGAAAGGCTCAATTCTTGCATCATGCCAACCTTTACCTTCAGTATAGTTCATAACAAACATATGGTCTGTGAAAATATGACCAAAACCTAGCTTATCACCTTTTTTTGGCTTTTCAGCAGGTGTTGTGGTTTTTGTAATTTTAATATCCAACATTATTATTGTACACTCCTTTAGAAATTATAACCTGTTTCAATAGCTTTCATAATAAGTCCAAGCATATCAGCCTTTTTAGGCGGAATAACCTTTTTAAGACCCTTTTCAACGTCTTCAAGCTTAATTACACCTGTTTCTTTTATCATTTTGCCAAGCATAATCATATTAACAAGAGTAGGAGCACCTATTTCAGCCGCCATAGCGGTAGCAGGAATATAGTATGCATCAACGTCATCTCTT
>JAZSKK010000142.1:0-2083 GCA_045534795.1 Clostridia bacterium
TTTTAAACTGAATGTCCTTTTGGATAATACGATGAGTGCCAATTAAAACATCAATTTCTCCACGATTTACTTTTTTAACAGTTTCTTCCTGTTGTTTTTTGGTACGGAAGCGTGAAAGCAAGCCAACCTTAATGCCAAAGTCTGACATACGCTTGGAAAATGTATCAAAATGCTGATTTGCAAGTATTGTAGTGGGTACAAGGTATGCAACCTGATATCCGTCAAAGGCGGCCTTAAAGGCTGCTCTTAATGCAATTTCCGTTTTACCATACCCAACGTCACCGCAAAGTAATCTGTCCATGGGGACAGGGTTTTCCATATCCTTATAAACATCATTTAAAGCATCTAACTGGTCATCAGTTTCATCATAGGGGAATGTGGCATCAAAGCTGGCATGCATATCACGTTGTTTTGAAAACTCAATACCCCTTACCTTTTGACGTCCTGCATACAGATTAATAAGCTGTTCTGCCATTTCAGCACAGTTTTTCTTGACCTTAAGTTTAGTTTGTGCCCATTGTGTACCCCCAAGCTTATTAAGCTTTAGCTTAACACCTTCCTTACCTACATATTTAAATAATACGTCAAGCTGGTTTGCTGGCACATACAGATTATCATCCTTATCAAACTTTATCTGCAAATAATCTGACGTAGCACCCTCAACCGTCATAGTCTTAATTCCTGAAAAAACACCTATGCCGTGGCTTTGATGGACAACATAATCTCCAACACTTAAATCAGTAAAGTTTTTAATTCTCTCCTGATTTGAATTGGCTTTTTTTCTTCTAATCTTTTTGGCTGTACCAAAAATTTCCCTGTCACTGATAACAGCTGTTTTTATAAGAGGATATTCAAAGCCATTATTAAGTTCTCCTTTGGAAATTATAATTTCCTTTGATTTTGGGGCATTTTTTAAATCCTCAATATACACGGATGGTATATTTATGTCATTTAAAGCATCTGTCAAGTTGCGTGCCTTTACATCTGTACCGGCAAGTATTATAACGGAAAATCCCGCTTTTTTGTATCTGCTTACACAATCATAGAAAAATTCAGTTTTACCGTGAAATGAAACCTGTTCCTTGGATGTAATATTGTAATTCTGAACTGCATTATAATCAGGACAAGAGGTTAAAATATCGTACATACCGATAATTCTCTTTTCAAGTCTGTTTATAGCATCTTTATAATCATAAACCCATTCACCATCTATACCGGGAATTTTGCCTTTTTCAATAAAGGAAACAATAGTTTCATCTATTCTGTTATGCATAGCCTCGGCGGATTTACTTATTAAAAAAGGTTCAAAGAGAAAAAACTTTGTGTTTTTATCAGCATAATCCATTATTGTTGATAATTTATCTTCATAAACTAATGGAATATATTTATCTATGGCAGGAAATACACCTGAATTTTCAAAGGCTTCAATATCTCTGTTAATCTGCGTTTTATCTATGGATTTTGACGAAAGCTCCTTTAATTTATCAATAATACGATTCCTTTTTTCAGCAGTTAAAATATATTCACTTGCAGGAATTACCTCAATATTGTTTACTCTTTCAACAGTTCTTTGGCTTATTGGGTCAAAGGTTCTTACAGTATCTACCTCTGTATCAAATAATTCCACTCTGTATGGCAAATCAGAATTAAATGGATAAAAATCAATAATACCTCCACGAATACAATATTGTCCCTGGCCTTCAACAATTTCTTCCCTTTTATATCCTAAAATATCAAATTTTTCTTCCAAGGCTTCACAAACATCTTCGCCTTCATTAAAAGCAAATTTCTGTTCCTTATAAAGATTTACATCCGCAGTAGTGCTAAGCAAAGCAGAAACCGTTGTTATAACTATAAATTTGTCATTTTTCAGCATATATTCCAATACCTGAAGTCGTTTAGAAACAACATCGTTACCTGCTGCCTCTATATCATAAAATATAAGCTCTTTATCCAAAAAAAGCATACATTCTGTATCAAGAAATTGCATATCCTCATATAGTCTTCTTGCAGTCACTCCGTCTGCAGTAACAATTATAGCGGAGCTGTTGGTCTTTTGTGCAACAGAAAAAGCGAAGTGTGA
>JAZSKK010000150.1:0-3071 GCA_045534795.1 Clostridia bacterium
GTCAAGTATTTTTACTTTACATTCACTAAAACTTAATGGGATATTAAGTTTTTTTACCATTTTTTCAATTTCGGAAATAAGTTTTCTGACAAGAATTTTAGTATTTGTGCCCTCAAAACCCATTATTTTGGCTATTTGTGCATATTTTTCCGCACATTTGTGGACATCTGTACAGTTATATCCCTTTACACTCGAATTAAACTCAATCACCTTTGGAAGAAGCATCGCATTAACCCTTCCATGAGGAATTTTAAGTCTTGCACCCATATTGTGAGCTATTGCGTGGTTTAAACCCAATGATGCTGAATTAAAGGCAAGCCCTGCCATAAGCGACGCCTTATGCATTTTATCCTTTGCCTCAATATTTTCAGGCTGACAATATGATTTAACAAGATAATCCTTTACAAGCCTTATTGCCTTTTCTGCAAATGCGTCTGAAAATTCATTTGCTGATTTGGAAACATACGCTTCTATTGCATGCACTAATACATCCATACCTGTATCAGCTACAATGGCAGGAGGTACACTTTTTACAAACTGTGTATCAAGTATTGCAACATCCGGCAACATATCATCTGATACAAGAGGATATTTTATACCTTTATTTTTATCGGTAATTACCGAAAATGAAGTAACCTCGGACCCTGTACCGCTTGTGGTAGGTATTGCAACAAACTTAATATCCTTGTTTTTACTGTAATACAAAACTGCTTTTGCAGTATCTATTGCAGAACCTCCGCCTATTGCAACAACACATTGCGGATTATATTCCAAAAGCTCCTTTATCCCTTTGGCAACAACCTCCAAAGGTGGGTCAGGTATTATGTCTGAATAAATTTTGTAATCTCTTTCTCCAACTTCCTCCAACACCTTATCAATAATTTTATTTTGTATTAAAAAAGGGTCTGCTATAATAAAAAAGCTTGTTTCAGACATTGTGCGAAGATATGTTACTGCGTTATTTTCAAAAATTATTCTTGGCTTTATTACAAATTTTCTCATCATATTCTTCCTTTGGTTTTGATTTATTTTTATAATTTGCCTTATTTGAAAAAATATACATAAAATATTGTAATTTTGTAATCATAGTGGTAAAATACTAAAGGGTGATAAAATGATAGAAAAGGTATTTGAATATTTTAAGGAAATTGCAAAAATTCCCCATGGGTCAGGTAACACAAAGCAAATAAGCGATTATCTGGCAGAATTTGCAAAAAAACGTAATTTAAAGTATTATCAGGATGAACTTAACAACATTATTATAATCAAGGAAGCAGGTAAAGGATATGAAAATGCTCCTGCAGTAATAATACAGGGACATATGGATATGGTATGTGCCAAGGAACCTGATTGTAAAAAGGATATGGAAAAAGAAGGTATTGACCTGGATACTGACGGCGAATACCTGTTTGCAAAAGGTACTACATTGGGCGGTGATGACGGTATTGCCGTAGCCTATGCCCTGGCGCTTTTAGACGATAAGAAAAATCAATATCCAAGACTTGAGGTAGTTATTACCGTTGACGAGGAAATTGGTCTTTTGGGTGCAAGTTATATTGATTTATCAATGCTAAAAGGTAAAATAATGCTTAATATCGACAGTGAAGCCGAAGGTATATTTACAGCAGGATGTGCAGGGGGGCTTCGTGAAGATTGTTATTTTGATATAACAAGAGAAAGCAATACTAAAGATACCTATGAAATAAAGTTAAGTGGTCTTAAGGGCGGTCATTCCGGTATAGATATAAACAAAAACCGTGCGAATGCAAACAAAGTTATGGGTGAAATTTTAAACTATATGAATGACATAAGCATTGTGTCCATTAACGGCGGTAACGCTGATAATGTTATACCGTCACAATGCAGAGCAGTCATAAAATCCGACAATATTGATGTAATGGATTTTGAAGAAGGCTTAAAAACAAAATATAAGGATACAGACCCTGAACTTAAAATGACTATTGAAAAAATTGAAAATAATGATATGGCTATGGATGAAAAATCCACCAAAAAAATCATTGATTTATTAAACAAGCTGCCAAACGGTGTACAGGCAATGCACACAGACATTGAAGGACTTGTAAAAACATCCTTAAATATGGGTATTGCAGATACAGATGAAAACAAGTTCCATATTGCATTCAGTATAAGAAGCAGCTCGGACACCGACAAGTATGCTCTTACAGACAAGCTAAAGAAAATGGCAGAAGGTTATGGTGGAACAGTACAAATACGTGGTGATTATTGCGGATGGGACTACAAAAAGGATTCCGCATTAAGAGAGCTTATGTGTAATATATATAAAGGGCAGTATGGTAAAGAACCTGTTATTGACATTATACACGCAGGCCTGGAATGTGGTATTATCTCCTCTAAAATAGAGGGGTTGGATTGCATATCATTTGGCCCTGACCTTTATGACATACACACCCCTAAGGAAAGACTTAACATTAAATCTGCCGAAAGAGTATGGGAATTTTTAAAGGCGGTTTTAAAGGAGATTAAATAATGAATATACTTGTCAGCGGTTGTCTTTTAGGGATTGCATGCCGTTATGATGGTAAAAGTAAGCCCTGCCCACCGATAATTGAACTAATAAATAAATATAATTTAATACCCTTTTGCCCCGAAGTAACCGGCGGACTGCCTACTCCTCGTCCGCCGTCTGAAATTGTAGGTGACAAGGTATTAAACACAGAGCACCAGGATGTAACCAAACAATATAAAAAAGGCGCTGAAGAAGCCTTACATATTGCAAAGCTATATAAATGCAAATATGCAATATTAAAAGAAAAAAGTCCCTCTTGCGGAAGCGGTTTAATACACAACGGAAAATTTGACGGAGGATTAACATCAGGTGACGGTATTACGGCAAAGTTATTAAAGAAAAATGGAATAATTGTATTAGGCGAAAGCGAAATTGAAAATTTAAAATAAACCATCAACGTCTGTCCTTTTTATGGGACAGACGTTTTTTTATAATTAACTTAACAAATAAAAAAGGAGTTGATTATAATGAAAAGAACGGCAAATATAAGTCGGAGGCCAAGCGGTCTTAGGAAGACAAAAGC
>JAZSKK010000186.1:0-6895 GCA_045534795.1 Clostridia bacterium
ATAGCTTCACAAGCCTTTGCAACTGCGTTACCTTCACCGATACCGGGGCCTATACCTGCTATCATAGCAGCACCTGCACCAAGTGCACAACATCCCAAAATAATAGCGATTGCGATTTCCATAAAAAATACCTCCGTTTAAATATTACTTTTAATAATTTTTTTCTTTTTTCGTTCCATATAAAGTTCAAGCGGAAAACCACCTGAAATATACAGCATTGTAAGCATAGCAAAGATATAAGCCTGCAAGACTCCGCTGAATATATCAAAATAAATTGACAGTATTGCAGGCAACCCCACCTGTAAAAATGGGAATTTACCAAAAAAACCAGGAAGTGCCCCAAAAATAATATTTGAAAGTCCCTGAAGACCTGCCGCAATAAGCACCGATATAACAGAGCCTGACAATACGTTTCCGTAATGACGAAAAGCCATTGAAACAGGTGTTGCTATCTCACTTATTACATTAAGCGGTGTCATAAGAACAGGGTTTGCAAAGCTTTTTACATATTCAACAGGTCCGCATTTCATCTTATAATAGGTAATAAGAATAAATACCAGTATTGCCCACCCTGCTACGATGTTTATATCCGAAGTAGGTGGGAACAAACCGAATAATGTGAGAAGGCTGGAGAATCCTGAAAGTCCAAGTATTGCCGTAACAAATGGGGTAAAGGATTCAAAATAATCTCCCATACTGTTTACTGTCAAAGCTTTGCACTTTTCAACTATCATTTCAGCAAAATGGTGCCTTTTAAGCCACACTCCATCTTTTATTCCATGTGTAAGATATAAACATAAAAAAAGCATCGATACTATTACTATAGCCGAATTTATCTGCGACTCTGTAACAGGCAAATCCTGAATTGGCATAGGGATTGTAAAAAAAATCCCGGCACCTGATATGCTAATCCCCTCTGATGGCGGTGTAGTTATAACTGTAAGGACAATGCCAAAGCATATTGGCAGAATCATCATAAGTATAAAAAATACATCCACCATTATAAAAAGGCTATCTTTTTTTCTCACCTGTCTATCACTTCCTTTTTAACCTTAATAAGTGGACGAAAAGAAACTGCTATTCTTGGAAAAAACACAGGAACAATAACTGCAACCGTATCAAAGCATGGTGTAACAACACCTATCACAAGCCCAAGGAATAAAACTGCGTTTCTTATAGTTTGGGACGATTTCATAAGCTTTTTTGCATCATTTTCATCCATAGCAACCGCCTTTTGAACAGTAATTCCCATAAAATAAAAGTTTAACACTGCAAGTGAATAGGAAAGCAGATTTCCGATTATTACTGTGTAGTCCCATTTTTTCAGGAAAACAAAAACCAACTGCATAATTACACTCAAAGCCAAGCAAAAATATGCAATATATTCAGTTTCCCTTTTTATAGTGTCATTTACCTTTATCATAATAATCTCCTAAAAATACAATACAACGATACTATTTTTTAATTTGTCCATAAAATTATAAAATATGCTGTTTCATATATTTTAATAAAATGGCTATCTTACCAAATATATATATGATTTTTTAAGTTATAAATAAAAAAAGCAAGAGAAGCCACCCATGGGGTCCCTTCAAGGGGTATGCTTTTTATTACTTATAAAACAAACTTTTTTATATAAAGCAAACTATTACAAATGTCCTCCGTCAATTTCCGCCGTATTCTTACCGTGAATAACAACAGTTTTATCTTCAGGAATATATTCGTCAGGAAAATGAACCATAATATTATCTTTTTCAAGCTTTGACTGTAATGCAGAAATATTTACTCTGGCAACATCTGTGTTATCTTCAATAGCCATACATGCCACATTTGCAGCAGCCTGCCCTGTAATAATTGCAGGTGGAATAACACGAAGCAAATCCCATCCATAACCTATGCCTGCTGCACTTCTTCCTGCAGTCAATATGTTAGGATAGTCTTTTCTAGTTATACATCTTAAAGGGACCTCAAACAAGTGGTCTCTGTGTTCAAAATCATTTATCGCACAAACAGAATCATCAAAATGCCTGTATGCATCTTCTATTCTTAAAGCATAATCTGCATCAAGCCTGCAGGTTGTTCTGAACTGCGGCATAAACGGAAGATGTGTAATATCTCTGCTTAATCTATCGGTGGCTTTTAGTTTTTCAAGGACTAAATGCTGGTTTCTTATAAGATAATCCGTAACCTCTTCCACCGTAAGTCCTGACCATTTTGGAATATCCTCAGGCTGATTATCACCGAACAAATTTATGTTTCCGCCTGAAATACTATTAAAAGCATAATAAATATTTTGTTCACTAACTGCTTTTTCACAAGATGCAAGCGTAATCATTTTTGCACTGTATGTAAAAAAGTTTTCCCCTGCTACAACAGGTACTCCACCTTTACGCAAAACATCACAATCACCTGTTACATCTATAAGCATTTTACAAGCATAATATTCCGTGCCGGATTTACTTTCTGTAATAACACCCTTACAGATATTCCCATCCATAACAGGTTCGCAGGCAATACAATCAAAAAGAATATCGGCACCTGATTTTGTAATTTCCTCCGTAAGCTGAAGAGCAAAAATATTAGGAGAAAATCTTTGAATATACCTTTTACTTGTAGGCTCTTTAGGTTCTCCGTTCTTCCATTCCTCCGGAATTGTGTCATAACCATATTCAGCACTAAGTCTTGCCCATTTTTCACACAGTCCAAAAATTATTTGTTTTCCACGTCCGTTACACATAGGAACAAACAAATTTATAAGTCCAAGTGTTGCCAGACCACCTAAGATATTTGACTTTTCTATAAGTAAAACAGAATGGCCATTATTAGCAGCAGTAACTGCAGCTGCAACGCCGGAAACACCGCCACCACATACGATAATATCATATTGTCTTTTTATACTTAATTTTTTTGTAATCGTAATAGTATCCACTTTGTTTTCTCCTATTTTATTTTTACATATCCTTTTTAGATGGTTTTCTAAAAATTGCACCAAGTATCATTATGACCGCAAAAACAATTAAATAGAAAAGCACAGGAAATGAAAATGCACCGTTTGCTTTTGCTGCCAAGTATGGTGTAATACCATGGGCATATGCTGCCGCAAAGACCATAAACAAGCACGCAACAATAGAAAAACCAGGCAATACAAAGCGTTTAAATACGCCCATTTCCTTTTCTTTCTTCATCCATGCAATGAAGATTGGAATATACATTGCGTACACGGTTATAATAGGAAGCTCTGACGAATCAAAATTAAACAAGCCAAACCATCCGTTTGTAAGGTTAGCACCATAAAAATATATCAACCATGCTGCACATACAAATAAACCCCAAACAGCAGAATTTGTTGTCATATTAGTTTCCTTATCAATCTGTCCAAACACTTTTGGGTTTGGTCCCTCTTCGCGTGCAGAAATAGCATACATACCACGTGTTGCACCAACCATCAACCCATTTAATGTACCAAGACAGGAAATAACAATACATATATTCAGCAAAGTACCACCAATACCGCCAAAGATATTAACAAACGCTGTAGGTGCACCCTCTTCCATCAAAACCGCACTGCTTGCTCCGCCTGCAATACCAACAAAATATAAAACATAGGCACTTACAACAATAATAGAACCAATAATTAAAGCGATAGGCAGATTTCTCTTTGGATTTTTAAGTTCAGCATTGATAGATGTGGCAACAATCCATCCTTCGTACGCAAACACAGTTGCAACAATCGCCGCAAACAGTCCGCTGCTTGTTGTTCCGCCAACAGCCTGTGTAACAACAGATGTAAAGTTGTTAGTCAAAGTACCGTTTGCAAGCCCTACACATGTACCAACAATCGCCATCAAAGTAATGGGGATGAGCTTAATGATGGTTGCGCTTACTTGAAATTTTCCTGCAAGCTTTGGAGAAAGTGCATTAATTGCATAAGACGAAACAAGGAAGAATCCAGCAAGTGCCAGAACTTCTGGTCCTACCATACTCCAGCCAAAAAATACACCAAAATATCTTGCAGATACCCATGCAAGAACAGAAGTCATACCAGGGTAATAAAGATTTACCATAAACCAAGCTATGTAATATGCATAACCTTTACCGCAGGTTGCTTCAGCATAATCTACAAGACCGCTTACTTTTTCATACTTTGTTGCCATACAGGCAAACTGTGAAGAGCAAATAATCATCAAAAGACCTGTGATTACCCATGCTACAATACCAATTGGCATATTGCCACCAGTTGCTACAAGTACATTTTGTGCCTTAAAGAACACACCAGAGCCGATTACCGTCCCTACTACCAAACAAACGGCAGTAGCCAGACCATATTTTTGTTCAAGTTTTTCCATTTTCTTCCTCATTTCTTTTAAAAATTTATATTTTATATGCCTTTTCAGTTGGAATTGCAAACAAAACGCCGTTTGCATCTGTGTTTAAACCAAATTGTTTATTTACATCATTCATAATCTGCTTACTTGTGTTAAGAGGTGCAAGAATACAAAGGATTTCACGTTCTCCGTCCAGATTTGTTTTGCCGATTTCTGCAAACTGTTCGATTTCCGCAAGTCTTCCCTTTATTACAGTACCGCCTGTTGCTCCTGCTTTTCTTGCAACCTGCATTACATCATCAGAATAGCCGTCGTTAACCGATATAACAATTAAATTGTTGTGATATTCGTTTTTCATAGCACCATATCCTTTTTCACTATTTTCATCATTATTAAAACCTAAAACCTCAGTCAAAATTCTGTTAACGGCAGAAACCTTAATAACAATCATAAGACCGCCATATTTGGAATGACTTGAAAATATTGTTCCAAAGTTTGCCATCATATTTTCAATAATATCCTTGTTGCCAAGACTGATAACTATATCCTTATCGTTAGTACCAATACCGAAAATATCCATCATTTCCGTAGGAGCTGTACCAAATCCAACAGTCTGAAAATTAATTTTCACTTTGATATCTTCTAATTCTTTAATAAGCTTTTTTCCTTTATCACGTTCAACTATTGACAATAGAACCATTGGTCGTTTACTCATAATTATTTTCCTCCTCATCAAAGAAAATAATATCATCCTCAATCATGCTGATTTCAGCATGAAGTCTTTTTACAAGTCTTGCACGTCTTCTCCTTTCGTGCAAGCCAAGTACCTGAATTGTTATAAGCGGTGACATAGCTATCATAGCAACAATACCGAAAGCATCTGTCATAACATTTCCTCCAATAGCTTCACAAGCACCTATGGCAAAGGGAAGCATAAATGTTGATGTCATCGGACCACTTGCAACACCACCGGAATCAAATGCAATACCAGTATAAATATGAGGTACAAAAAAACTTATGATTAATGACACTGCATATCCAAAAATCAAAAATGGTAACAATGGAATGCCCGTAAGAACCCTTAACATTGATATACCAACAGATAAGGAAACACCTACCGACAAGGCTATAACCACAGATTTTTGAGGTATAGCACCGTTTGTAATTTCGCTGACCTGTCTTTTAAGAGAATGTACTGCAGGTTCCGCTGAAACCACAAAGTAGCCCATAACCATACCTATAGGAACAAGCAAATTACTAAAGGAACTTTCCGCAATTTTTGTGCCAATAAGCCTTCCTGCAGGCATAAATCCTATATTTGCACCTGTAAGGAACATAACAAGCCCCATATAAGTATAAATAAAACCAACGCACATTTTAAGTATGTTGTGTATATGAAATCTCCTTGTAATTATCTGGAAAATGAAAAACACCAGCACTATTGGAACAAAGGCATACGCCACCTCTTTTGCATACTCAGGAATAGCGTGTGCAAATTGATTGAAAGCATCTGCAGTAGTTAAAACATCAGGGATTTCATAAACGGCTGTTGTAGCATCAGGCTTAAAAATCACACTGAGGAGCATTACAGATAATATTGGACCAATACTGCAAAGAGCAACCAAACCAAAGCTATTTTCACCCACATGCTTACCTTTTTTCGCAGACGCCAGACCTGCACCCAAGGTCATTATAAAAGGGACTGTAATTGGCCCTGTTGTAACACCACCCGAATCAAATGCAATTGGAACAAAATCTGCAGGTGCAAAAAAGGCAAAACAAATAATTAACCCATAGAATATTAACAATATATTTCTTAAAGGTATTTCCTTTTTACTTCTTATAAGTGCAAGACTTAAGAATGCACCTACACCTATGCCCACACAGTTAACAAGAGTTGCATTAGGTATTGTAGGTACCTGTTCCGCCAAGACCTGCAGGTCAGGCTCGGATACAGTAATAAGAAAGCCTAAAACAAAACAGATAATAAGGGGAAGTATAATCCTGTTATTTTTATTAAGGCTTTTACCGATACCGTCACCCAAAGGCTCCATAGATATTCCTGAACCTAATGTGAAAATACCCATACCCATAATCAGCAATATCGTTCCAAATAAAAACAAAACAAGTACACCTGTATCTAACGATACACATGTAATAGAAAGTATAAGAACAATAATCCCAATGGGCAGAACCGATTTGAGTGATTCATTAATTGATGGAAAAAAATGCATCATTTTTAACTCCTACATAAATTTTAATTTAGAATTGTAGTATAATTGTATAAAGACTGTATAATCTGGATGCCATTATTTTTTACGATTGCGATGCATAAGGTTTAGATGCAAACCTTTTGAATATAAAGTTCATATCAAGTTAAGTGCAAAAAATTCACTTCACTCAAACCAAGATACATCTTTCAGTTCATCCCACATAGCGACTGATTTATTGTAACTAATTTCAATTAAAGCACTATCTAACTCTTTATTGTTATTAAAAAGCAAATATATTTTAGTCTTTTAACCATCATTGGTTTTACTCTCATCATACTGCAACAATATAGCATCTCG
>JAZSKK010000254.1:0-1811 GCA_045534795.1 Clostridia bacterium
TATTGAACAGCTTACATTTTCAAAAGACGATGTTGATGCGCAATATTCTGCAGCAATGCGTACAAAATTTGACCTTAAGCTTCAGACAAATGAAAGCTTTGCTTTTATTATGGACAAGGAGCTTTTGGAAGGCAAAAATAACAATATTGTTATTACACCGCATCTTGGAGAAATGGCAAGGCTTACAGGTTATGATATTGAATACATAAAATCAAATCTGTGTGATGTGGCATTGGAATTTTCAAGGGATTACAACGTGGCGGTAGTTTTAAAATGTGCCACAACAGTTGTGGCATTCCCTGACGGTGAAATATTTGTTAATACAAAGGGAAACAGCGGAATGGCTACGGCAGGCAGCGGTGATGCTCTTGCAGGAATACTGGGAAGCTGTATAGCACAGGGCGAAAATTTTAAAATTGCAGTTGTAAACGGAGTGTATTTGCATTCTGCAGCAGGTGATAAGGCGGCGGAAATATTTGGTAAAAAATTTATGTCTGCTATTGATATTACAGATTGTCTTAAATACGTTTTAAACGGAAAGGATAGTGAGGGTTAATGAGAACCTGGTGTGATATTTCGCTGGATAATCTTGAACATAATGTTAACCAGATTAAAAGCAAATTGAAAAGTAATACAAAATTATGTGCAATAGTAAAGGCAAATGCGTACGGACACGGCGTTGAGGAAGTGGCTGCAAAGCTTGTAAGTCAGGGTGTGGATTATCTAGCGGTTGCTTTTATTGATGAGGCAATGGAGTTAAGATTATGCGGATTTGACCAGCCTATACTTATACTTGGGAATATTCCAAAAGACACGGTGGAAAAGGTTGTTGAATATAATATTACTGCGGCGGTATATAATATTGAAACTGCAAAGGCAATATCCGCCGAGGCACAAAAGCAAAATAAAATTGCCAAAATTCATATTAAAATTGATACAGGAATGGGAAGAATAGGATTTGCTGCCAACGAGCAAAGTATAAATGAAATACTTGAAATTTCAAAGCTTCCAAATATTGAGATTGAAGGTATATTTACTCATTTTGCTGCCTCTGATGATGTTGATGATGAAATGACAATAAAGCAATTTGATAAATTTATGTATATAACAGGGGAGATTGAAAGGAACGGTCTTGTTATTCCCGTAAAGCATTGCTGTAACAGTGCTGCTATTATAAAATTCCCTTATATGCATCTTGATATGGTGCGTGCAGGGATTATCCTTTATGGTATGTATCCGTCTGATATTGATTATGATATTGATTTAAAGCCTATTATGAGTTTTAAATCCACGGTTATAAATGTAAAAACTATGCAGCCAGGTGAAACTGTAAGCTATGGTGCAACCTACAGGATTGATAAGCCTACAAAGGTGGCAACTGTTGCTGTAGGTTATGCTGACGGATATCCCAGAATGCTTTCCAACAAGGGAAGAGTGCTTGTAAACGGTTGCTTTGCAAATATTTTAGGAAGAATTTGTATGGACCAATGTATGATTGATGTAACAAATGTCCATAATATTAACATAGGTGATGAAGTAATTTTGTTTGGCGCCGATGAAAATGAAAATTTACCTATAGAGGAATTGGCCGTTAAGTTAGGAACAATCAATTACGAGCTTCCTTGTGTTATCAGTAACCGTGTACCCCGTTGTTACGTGAAGGATAACCGTAGAATTAAAATCCATAATAATCTTTTGCTGTAAAATCCCTTTAATTGACATTGACCTTAATACATAAAGGGTATATAATAGAAGTAGATAATTATGTTTTTTGGCAGTGCGGTTAGGGGGAATGGTTATTGTGGCAGAAT
>JAZSKK010000188.1:0-3414 GCA_045534795.1 Clostridia bacterium
ACAGGTGCGGAAGTGCCTCCAAAAAAGAGGGTTACAACCTGTCAGAAATGTATCAGAACTCCTGATATCGAATGTGTAGGTAAGACTGCAAGACACGGTACCTTCTTTGAAATGCTTGGTAACTTTTCATTTGGTGATTACTTTAAGCGTGAAGCTATTAACTGGGGTTGGGAATTTTTGACTAAAGAAATGGGTATCCCTGTTGATAAGCTTTGGATTACTGTTTATGAAGAAGATGACGAAGCACGTGAAATCTGGATAAATGAAGTAGGCGTAGCTCCTGAAAGAGTTGTTAAGTTGGGTAAGGCAGACAACTTCTGGGAACACGGCACAGGTCCTTGCGGACCTTGTTCCGAAATCCACGTAGATCGCGGTGAAAAGTATAGCTGCGGTAAGCCTGATTGCAAGCTGGGTTGTGACTGTGACAGATTTATGGAAGTATGGAACCTTGTTTTCACACAGTTTGATAAGGACGAGGACGGTAATTACAACCGCCTTGCTAACCCTAATATTGATACAGGTATGGGTCTTGAAAGATTAGCTGCAATTATGCAGGGTGTAAATAATCTTTTTGAAGTTGATACTGTACAAAGTACAATGTCGCATATTTCTAAAATTGCAGGCGTTGAGTATAAAAAAGATGAAAAGGTTGATATTTCTCTACGCGTTATCACTGACCATATCCGCAGTACTGTTATGATGGTTTCTGATGGTGTTATCCCTTCAAATGAGGGCAGAGGATATGTTTTAAGACGACTTCTTCGTCGTGCTGCACGCCATGGCAAGCTACTTAACATTCAGGGTGAATTTTTATATACAGTAGCAGATACCGTTATTGACGAATCAAAGGCGGGCTATCCTGAACTTGAGGAAAAGAGAGATTATATCAAAAAGATTATCAAGATTGAGGAAGAAAGATTTTCAAAGACAATCGACAATGGTCTTTTAATCCTTGATGAATATATTGCTGAACTTAATGCTGAGGGTAAAAAGGTTCTTGATGGAGACAAGGCATTTAAGCTTAACGATACCTACGGTTTCCCTATTGACATTACAATAGAAATTTGTAACGAAAAGGGTATTGAGGTAGATAGAGAAGGCTTTGATGCTGAACTTGCAAAGCAGAAAAAGACTGCAAGAGAGGCTCGTAAGGACGGCTCAAGCTGGGAAGATAATGACGGCTTTAGCTTTGACGGTGATGCAACTGAATTTGTGGGTTATGATGACCTTGAGGTTAGTGCAAAGGTTGTCGGTATCGTTGCAGAGGGTGAGGTATCTGCCTCAATCAGCCAAGGTCAAAGCGGTATAATTGTTACAGATAAAACACCATTCTATGCTGAAATGGGCGGTCAGGCAGGCGATAAGGGTAAAATCCTTACAACAAATGCCTGTGCAAAGGTTTTGGATACAAAGAAAAACGGCAATGGTGTGTATATGCATATTGTTGAGGTTGAAAATGGCGTATTTGGTACAGACGATGTTGTTACAATGTCTGTTTGCAAAAAGAACAGAATGGCAATTTGCCGTAACCACAGTACAACTCATTTGCTTCACAAGGCTTTAAAAGAAGTTTTGGGTGACCACGTTGCTCAGGCAGGCTCTGAGGTTACTGCAAACCACTTGCGTTTTGACTTTTCACACTTTGAGGCTATGACAGATGTGGAACTTAAAGAGGTTGAAAAGAAGGTTAATGACGCTATTTTGGATGCTATGCCTATAGTTGTTAAGGAATTACCTATTGACGAGGCTAAAAAGCTTGGTGCAGAAGCACAGTTTGGTGAAAAGTACGGCGATGTGGTACGTGTTGTTTCTATGGGTGATTATTCAGTAGAATTTTGTGGTGGTACTCACCTTTCAAATACTGCACAGGCCGGTTTGTTTAAGTTGCTTTCAGAATCAGGTGTTGCTGCAGGTACAAGACGTATTGAAGCTGTAACAGGTCAAGGCGTTCTTGATTATATCACTTTAAAGGATAATCTTATTGCAAGCACTGCTTTAGCACTTAAGACAAACCTTCTTAACGAGATTGATAAAAAGGCAGAGGCTTTGGTTGCAGAATCAAAGGCAGATAAGAAAAAGCTTGAAGAGCTTAATGCAAAGGCTGTAAACAGTAAGCTTGGGGATGTAATGAACAACAGTGTTAATGTTTCAGGCGTAGATGTTATTACATCACAGATTGATGGCCTTGCAGTTAATGATTTAAGAACACTTTGTGACAGTATCCGTGATAAGATGGATACAGGTGTTGCAGTTTTGGCATCAAATAATGAAGATAAGCTTATGTTTATTGCTATGGCCACAAAAAATGCTCTTGCAAAGGGTGTTCACGCAGGTAATATCATCAGGGAAATTACAAAGATTGCAGGAGGATCAGGTGGTGGTAAGCCTGATATGGCACAAGGCGGAGGAAAGGATGCATCAAAGGCCCCCGAAGCACTTGATGCAGTAAAGGATATCGTTTCCTCACAGGTTAAATAAGGAGGTTTATTATGGATTGCTTGTTTTGTAAAATTATAGCTGGTGAAATACCATCTGCAAAGGTATATGAAGATGATTTGGTATTTGCATTCCGTGATATCGACCCTAAAGCACCTACACACATTTTGATTATACCTAAACAGCACATTGCTTCCGTAAACGAAATAAATGATGAAAATTGCAATGTTGTAGGTCATATATTTAAAATTGCTGCAGAAATTGCAAAAAGTGAAGGTATTGCCGAAGACGGCTACAGAATAGTAACCAATATTGGTGAAAATGGAGGACAGACTGTTGGTCATCTTCATTATCATATGCTTGGAGGACGTTCATTACAATGGCCTCCAGGTTAATTAAAAGTTTAAAAATAGCATAGGCAAAAGGCTTATGCTATTTCTTGCTGAAAAGTATTTTTACATAAGAGGAGTTTTCGTATGGCACGAGAGGTTAGTAAGAAGAGAAAAAGAAAATCTTCATCCAAGCCAGGACCAAAGCCTAAAAAAGCGGTTAACTACGATATTGTTGCAATTATAATTATTGCAATAGGCGTATTTGTGGGTATAAGTATGTTTACTGATATAACAGGCATTGTTGGTGAGGTTATTGAAAAGTTACTTTTGGGGCTTTTTGGTGGTACTGCATATATTTTGTGCTTTGCCATGATTGCTTGTTCTATCCACTATATTGCAAAAAAGGAATTGGGTAAATATAAGCTTAAATATATCCTTACAAGTATTTTGGTTGTATGCCTTAGTGTATTCTGGCACATAGTAGAGCAGGTTACAGCCAATGAGGGCATAGTTGAGATGATAAAATCCCTATGGCTTAACGGCACAGGCGGGCTCGGAGGCGGCATAATAGGTGGACTTATTGGCATACCTATGAAAAATCTGCTTAGCTTTTGGGGCAGCGTGATTATCCTTGTTGCGGTAATAC
>JAZSKK010000117.1:0-2272 GCA_045534795.1 Clostridia bacterium
GTACCTGCAAAGCTTGAAGGTACAGAAAATGCACTTGAAGCAGGCCTTGATGTCCCCGTAATTGAGGGAGTAACATGGTCTACATCAGATGCTGATGTTATAACCGCTGACGGTAAAATCACAAAGATAAAAGGGGGTGAAGCATCAGCACAGCTTATTGCAACATTTAAAGTTGACGGAATTACCTATAATAAGGAATATACTGTGAAGGTTGCACCTGCCGACAACTTTGCAAGCTTCTATGTTGACGGAGAATTGTTTGATACAGTTGAAGTAAAAAGAGGAGAGACTGTAACTTCAATTTCTGCTCCTGATAAGGAGGGTATGACTTTCCTTGGATGGTTTGAGGAAGGCACAAGCGAAAGCTTTGACTTTAACACAGTTATAGCAGACGATGTTAACCTTTATGCAAAATACGAACCAACAAAATATAAGGTTTACTTCCGTGTTGATACTTTTGTACAGGAAGACCTTACAATGGAGGTTCCATACGGTGAAGCTGTTGGAACAATTCCTGCAGTTCCTGAAAAACAGGGCAAAACAGCAATGGGCTGGCTTATAGCAGGAAGTGCAAATGTTTTCCTTGCAGAAGATACAACTATTGAAGGCGATATGTATGTTGATGCAGTTTACGGCGAAAGCGGTGCAACGGCATATACAGTTACTTTCAAAAACGGTGACGAGACTTTTGCTACAACAACAGCATGGGAAGGTTTTACATTCGAATTTCCTGAAAATCCAACAAAGGAAAATTACACATTTGCATACTGGGAACGTAACGGCGTAGAATTTAAAGAAACAGACGTTATGCTTGGAAAAGACATAATTCTGAACGCAGTATTTACTCCAAACCCTGTTGAAGTTAAATTCTATTCAGATGCAACTAAATTATACTATACAGGTACAGGCTACTATGATACAGCATACGGTAATTTACCTGCTGCTCCTGCAATAGAGGGTAAGGCATTTAAGTACTGGACACTTGAAAACGGTGAAAAGTTTACAACAGAAACTGTAATTACAGGTCCTGTAAGCGTATATGCAAACTGGGATGAACCTAAGGTTATAGTAAATGAGGATATTACAAAGTATACTTCACTTACAGACGGTTTGATTAAGTTTGCGGCACCTGATACAGGCTATACATCAGCAAGCTTTGATAATGGTCTTAAACTTACATTGAGTGATTGGGAGCCTCTTACAGAAAAGGGTGCGGCAAACGGTGGAAATGTGTATGGTCTTGGCACATACTTCAGGGCTATCGTCGATTCTGATGATGGTGCGAGAACAAAAACATATATGAACAACCTTGTTGGTGAATATGAAATTGAATTCATATTTGATATGAACTGTATCCACGTTAAGGAATATGAAGGCGTTACATTAAACGAATCCTATATGCAGTTTAATATGGGTGCTGAAAAAGAAGATGGCTCATATATAAGTGCTCCATTTACAGCACGTGTTAAAAACTTCCTGCCTGATGGCGGACAGAACATTTCTGTTCACGGTTATGACGCTAATAAAAATGCAAAGTCAGAATCGTTAATATATGTTAAAGAAAAACTTGAACACAGCTATACAGTGCATTTTAACACATATACACAGGTTGCTACAGCATGGGCTGAAGGCAATGCAAATTCACCTAAGGGGGCAGGCCTTGGATGGAATGCACAGACTGACTTTATTAACAGTATCAGACTTTATCCTATGCTGAGAATGGGTGTTGGCTCATACTTCAAGATTAAAAATATCAAGATTACAGAATTTAATACAGATACAGAAGCAGAAGGTTATAAGGCAACAAAGGGTGCAATAGACAGTTTGCCTCCGAAACTTGCTGAAAATCCTTTTGAAGTAACGGAAAATATTGAACTTCCACAGGTTGATGGTGTTGTGTGGACAACATCAGATGAATCGGTAATTGACATTAACGGTAATGTAAACCGTTGGTATGATGACCTTGATGTTGTACTTACAGCAACAGCGGTAAGTGAAGATGGTTACAAATACTCAAAGGAATATGAACTTACAGTAAAAGCATTTGAATTTGAAAAGGAAGCTGTTGAAATTTCAAAGGATACTTCAAACTGGTCATTTGCAAACCGTGCAGACCAGCAGGAAGCAAAACATACCTTTGACGGAACAGCTATTAAGGTAGAAAAGGTTACAACTGCAGAAGATTCTGCTTCCATAAAGGAAAACAAGACATATTTTGCATATTATGACCTTTACAGTGCAGTTGCTTCAGATACATACTCTGTAACAAGCA
>JAZSKK010000086.1:0-2002 GCA_045534795.1 Clostridia bacterium
ATTATATGCATAAAAAATTTTTATATTAATTTTTTATTCATTAACGTCATCAAATGATGTTTGCTGTTCCTCTTCCTTTATGCCCATATCCATATTCATCATCATTTCATTCCATTGTGCTTTTGTAACAAGAACCTCACGGGGTTTTGTACCATCAAAAGGTCCGATAATTCCACGTTCCTCCATTTGGTCAATCAGCTTTGCCGCACGCTGATAACCAACCTTAAGATGTCTTTGATACATAGCAACAGATGCCTGTCCTGCGTCAATTGCCATTTCCACTGCACGAGGAAGCAATACATCTGCTTCACGGCCTGCGCCTTCATCCTTAGCCTTTGGTGTTTCACCTGCACGCTCAATTTTTTCGATAATATCTTCATCGTAAACAGCCTCATTCTGACCTTTTACAAATTCGACAATCTGTTCAACCTCTTTATCGCTTACAAAGCATCCCTGAACACGCATTGGCTTTGAAGTACCAATAGGGAAATAAAGCATATCGCCCTTACCAAGCAGCTTTTCAGCACCACCCATATCAAGTATGGTTTTAGAGTCAACAAACTGACGTACTGCAAAAGCTATACGTGATGGAATATTTGCCTTAATGATACCTGTAATAACATCTACAGATGGTCTTTGTGTTGCAATTACAAGATGCATACCAGCCGCACGTGCCATCTGTGCAAGACGGCATATACTGTCTTCAACATCATTAGGTGCAACCATCATAAGGTCTGCAAGCTCGTCTATGATGATAACAATCTGCGGTAATTCCTCTTGCTCATTTTCCTTTGCCCATGCATTATAACCTTTAAGGTCACGAACATTGTTATCGGCAAATAGCTTGTATCTGTTAGTCATTTCATTAACCGCCCACTGCAAAGCACCTGCCGCCTTACGAGGGTCGGTAACAACAGGGATAAGCAGATGAGGAATACCATTATATACACCAAGCTCAACTGCCTTAGGGTCAACCATTACAAGCTTAACCTCGTTAGGTGTAGCCTTGTAAAGAATACTTGTAACAAGTGAATTAATACATACAGACTTACCTGAACCTGTTGAACCTGCAATCAAAAGATGGGGCATTCTTGCGATATCTCCCACAACAGGATTACCCGCAATATCCTTACCTAATGCAAAAGCAAGCTTACTTTTGAAATTAGCAAATTCCGCAGTACCTATAACCTCACGCATATAAACGGCACTTAAAACCTCGTTTGGTACTTCAATACCTATGGCAGTTTTGCCCGGAATAGGCTCTATCCTTATACCAACTGCCGCAAGATTAAGGGCTATATCGTCTGCAAGATTTGTAATTTTAGAAATTTTAACACCTTCGTTAGGTTGAAGTTCGTATCTTGTAATCGTAGGTCCGCGACTGTAATCAACAATTTTTGCTTCAACACCGAATGAGTGAAGTGTTTCAATCAATTTCCTTGCTGTTCTTTGCAAGGCTTCTTCTGCCTGTTGTGATGGTTTTTCCGGCTCCTTTAAAATTGAAAGAGACGGATATTTATAGTCTATGTGCTCATTAAGAACATCTATTTCCATTTGCTCGGTTTCGTCTTTTTTCTTCTTTTTAGGAAGTAATGATTCCTCTGTTGCAGCCTCAATAGCCTGGCTTATCACTTCTTCATCATGTTCAGCAGTTGCCAGCACCTCATTTTGAGCATTAACACCTAAAAAGTCAAATTCATTATCACCATCAAAAACAAAAGGCGGTTTATCCGGCATATCTGCAACAGGGTCATTTTCCAATGACTTTTTAGACTTTTTCCTATTTGGTTTATCAGGCAAATCTGCAAATTCCTTTTCAAAATCAAAAATCTGCTGCTTTAACTTTTTAAGTTCCCTTTGCATTTCAGCAGGCATTTTTTCAGGTGCTTTGTTTACTTCCTCTTCCTCCATAGGTTCGTAATCCTTTGTGAACAAATTGCGGAAGAATGCAACAACACCTGATATTGAAATATTGAATATACAAATAACCAATATAAGTATT
>JAZSKK010000112.1:0-2126 GCA_045534795.1 Clostridia bacterium
ATCTTTAAATTCTATGCTCTTAAAATCATTAATATTACTTTTAACTGCATTTTCCTCTGCATAATTTACAATATCCATAAGACGTTCCGCGGAGGCAAGCATCTGATAATACTGTGGTATAACCGAAGCTATACCCTTAAAGGGGCTTTGGATTTTACCCACGAGCTGTACCATAGCCATAAGCTTACCATATGTTAATGTGCCAAATGCTATGCCGAATGCTCCCCACCCCAAGGCTAAAAAGTAGCCTGTTGTAAAGGCAAAGTTTGATGTCAGGCTTGCTAAAATACTATTGTTATTACGCTTTTTCAACGCTTTATATGTATTCTTCTGTATCCCTGCAGAATGCTCTACAACACTTTCTTCATTACAAAAGGATTTTATAACAAGCAGGTTTTGTATGCATTCCATCATAAAGGAATTACCCTTATCGCTCCATCTTCTGCATTCTAAAGTATGCCTTTTCAGTCTGCGCCCCCATATTACTGCACCACAGCCTATAACAAGACCTACCAAAACACATACTAATGCAAAATAAGGCTGTATAACCACAAGTGCAACCAACGCAGAGGCTATACCTGTAACAAATGCCACAACTGACGGCACTATGCCTATAACTGCACATATTACAGTATCAGAATCCGTTGTTATCCTGTTCATCAATTCACCTGTATGAAAAGATGTGGCATATTTATATTCCATACCCACCACGTTTTTGAATATACGTCTTTGCATACGCAGTGATTGTTTTGCAACAACATCGGCACTTAGCTTCATATATGTAAAGGAAAAAACAAACTGTGCCAATATCATCAACGCCAGTATTATTGCAGAAGCTTTTAACTGCTCATAATTACGTGCAACAGCATAATCTATTACATTTTTAGATTGCAAAGCTATAAATACTGCACAAAGGGAATCCAACATCCCCACAAGGCATATTGATAATATATTAGGTAATAACGGCTTACTTATACTCATTATCCATTTGAGGGTAGGCTTTTTATCTTTCAAGTTACTTGCTCCTCTTAAATATTTTTTTGAAACAACGTAAAATTTTATATTCCAATGGTCTAAAAGGTATGGACATACACCACAAAACGCTATATACCCTATACCACAGGCAATCTGCATCTGTCTCTTTGCCATTACGTTCAAAGGACGTCATTACTGCTATTACATTTTCCGCCCTGACGGGATATTCCACTATCAGCTGATTATCTCCGCACAGCTTATAGCCAAGCTTACCCTTTCCAACTACTCTATGCAGCACATATTCACCATTATCACGTCGGTATAGTATTACATCATATTTTTTTATTTTATCCGCCTTTTTAACCGTAACTCTGTCCCTGTTACTGCAAAATATGGGGGACATACTGTTACCAACAACTGTAAATTTAACAGACCTGCCCTCCTCCAAAACAGGAAGTGACAGCGTAACAATCTGTTCCATAGACATTGTTTTAATTTTATTCACTAAATCAGACATCTATTACTCCTGCCGCAGCAAGCTCATTTACAAACATTTTTACATCATTGGCTGCGGTTTCCTTATCTACATCATATTCATTTAAAAGAGCTCTTACAAGTTCCTGCTCTGTTGAATCCTCCAAAAGCTGTAACCACAAAAAGGCACTTACCTCGTTTAGCATTATCATAGAGTTAAAATCAACAACATTGCTCTTTGTTGGTATTACCACATAGTTGTCCGCAATTTCCTTTAATTCAAAACCTTCTTTTACTTTCATAATAATAACTCCTTACTTAAGACTTTTAGCTATATCCACAGCTCTTTCAAACTGTTTATCAACTTCAACCTTTGATGCGCTAAGTACATCATTTATCTTTATCTGTGTTGTAATATCGGCTACTACGTAAGGGAACAATTCTGTATTTGACTGGAACGAAGTTACAATATCCGCAGTTTTCAAATCATACACGTCATTAACCTCTATGTTATATCCCAATGCTTTAAGACGTTCCTTTACGGCATATACGTCATCACCTGTGCTGCCTACGTTTAAAACTCTTGTAATCTGATAAGGTGTAACTGTACTCATATCAAAATCCGCTGTTTTATTAAGCACAATGTAATCAGGATCTACACCAACCTTATCAATAGG
>JAZSKK010000255.1:0-4192 GCA_045534795.1 Clostridia bacterium
GGTACAGGTTCAGGTGGTACAGGTTCAGGTGGTACAGGTTCAGGTGACACAGGTTCAGGAGATAAGGACCATGGTTCGTCTAACACAGGTTCAGGTGGTACAGGTTCAGGTGGCACAGGTTCAGGCGACACAGGTTCAGGCGACACAGGTTCATCTGATATAGGTTCTGATGTTGTTGAGGATATTCCTCACACAATCGTAAACGAGCTTGACGGACATTGGGGTAAGGAACAGATTACTTCCCTTTACAATGACAAAATAATTACTGGTGACAATGAAGGGTTGAGACTTTCCGATACTATAAGCCGTGCTGAATTTACAACACTTGTAGTACGTGCGTTGAATTTAGCAACAGCAGAATATGATGCATCTTTTGCGGATGTAAATTCTGATGACTGGTATGCAGGCTATATTGCAGCAGCATACAAGGAAGGTCTTGTAAATGGTGCAGATGGACACTTCAGACCAAACGATACAATAACAAGAGAAGAAATGTGTAAAATTATAGCATCAGCAGTTGATGCCCAGGTTGAGCTTGAAGAAATCAGCTTTAGCGATAATGAACAAATTAGTTCATGGGCAGTTGATGGTGTAAGAAAGGCATATTCACTTGGAATAATCAATGGTATGGATGACGGAAGTTTTGCTCCAAAGAACAATGCTCTTCGTGAACAGGCATTCGTTATGCTTGCAAGATTAATTGAAAAAATAAAATAATAAAAATAAGCTGTGAGTAATCACAGCTTATTTTTTTGCAAAAATTCGTTATGTAATCTTTTTCTGTATGATGATGGAGTTTCGTTATATTTTTCTTTAAATTTTCGTGAAAAATAAAACTGGTCACAAAATCCAAGACGTTCGCTTATTTCAGACATAGCAATATTTTCCTTTACAAGCATCATTTCTGCCTTTTTAAGTATAAGGTCATCTATATATTGCCCTACAGATTTCCCTATTTCCTTTTTAAAGCAATAATTCAGCGTGCTTGGTGATATAAATAATTTTTCACACATTTCCTTTACACTTAATTTTATGGAAAGGTTGTATTTTATGTAATCAATGGCTTTTCTTACAGTATCTGAATAGTTTTTAATATACATCTTACATCCGCTTGCTTTTAAAAATTTAAGACAATCATTTAATAATATCTGCTTAAGTATAAGGGCGTCAATCATATCCTTGCTGTTATATAGGTTTATAAGTTCTGTAATATTATCTGTCTTAATACCGTCTGTGGGCTGACAATGGGTTAGTATATCAACATTTCTTATGTCATATAGGTTAATATGGAAAAACAAATACTTTGTTTCGCCACCCTGTTCCCTTTTTATAATTGAATTTGCGGGAAAAAGATATACGTGGTCCTTTAACATTTCGATTTTTTTGTCGTTGCAAATTATTTCCGATTTTCCGTCAATAATGTAGTAAATATGTGAATAAAAATCAGTTCCGACGTTGGCTTTTTTTTGATACAGGTAATGTACATAACCGCTTCGGTGGATAGAAATTGATGATTCATTAATGACAGTTTCGGCAAGGTCGTTTCTGATATGACTTTTAAAAGCAGACTTCATTGTTCATTTCTCCATATTTATTATATAAAAACACATTGTTTTATCGTAGTTTTGCATGTAAAATAAAATAAAGTACATATTTATTATATATATTACTGTTTTGTGTGTCAAGAGGTGAATATATGAAAAGACTAAATCATGACAAATATAGTGGAGTATCCGTAGTTGTTGAATTTATTAAAACAACTTATATGAAAAATTATAGTGTTGATTATTATGCGAATTTATGTAACTTGCAAAAATGTTATTTCATAACCCTCTTTAAATCATATACAGGGGTGTCTCCTCAACGCTTTCGTACAGATATAAGAATAGCAAAAGCAAAAGAGCTTATAAAAAATACAGATATGAACAATGAAGCTATTGCAAAGGCTATTGGCTATTCCAATCCGTTATATTTCAGTAGAATTTTTAAAAAATATACAGGCGTTTCACCACAGAATTATAGAAAAAATATGTAAAACCGTGATTTATAATCACGGTTTTATTTTTTGTATTTCATAAAACAGGAGAATAGGCAATAAAAAATCGACAAGACTATAAAAATCTTGTCGATTTTGGTCGGGATGACAGGATTTGAACCTGCGGCTTCTTCGTCCCGAACGAAGCGCGCTACCAAGCTGCGCTACATCCCGAATTTGAATTTAATTTATTGATATAATAAGATAATATATACTGCATAATGAATATTATAACATCAAAATTAATTTTGTCAATATCCTTTACAGATGGACAAAATTTTAGTATAATAAAGGTACATAAAATGGAAATTTGGGGGGCTTTTCATGGAAGAAGGCAAGTTTACAGTAAAGTTATCACAGCTTATTAAGGATTTTAAGTTGGAAGAATTGTATGTAACTCCTGAAAATAGAGAAAATGAAATCGTTACACCTGACGTAAATCGTCCAAGCTTGCAGCTTACGGGATTTTATGATTATTTTGACAGTAACAGAATTCAGATTCTTGGAAAGGTAGAATATACTTACCTTACACAAATTTCTGCAGAGGAAAGATACAAACGGCTTGAAATGCTGTTTTCGCATAAAATTCCAGCTCTTATTATCACAAGGGGTTTAGATGCAATGGATGGTATGGATGAACTTTCTGAAAAATATGGTGTACCTGTAATGCGTACCCAGTATTCTTCATCCAGATTTATGAGTGCTATTATTGCATGGCTTAATAAAGAATTAGCACCAAGAATTACACGCCACGGTGTTCTTGTAGAGGTATATGGCGAAGGTATATTGATTTTGGGCGAAAGCGGAGTAGGTAAAAGCGAGGCGGCTATAGAGCTTGTAAAGAGAGGTCATAGGTTAGTTGCAGATGACGCTGTGGAAATTAAAAAAGTTTCTGATATTTCTCTTGTGGGTTCTTCACCGGAAATTATACGTCATTTTATTGAACTTAGAGGTATCGGTATTATTGATGTTAAGGAAATTTTTGGTATTGGTGCCGTTAAAAATACTGAAAAGATAGATATGGTTATTAACCTTGAGGCATGGGTTGACGGAAAACAGTATGACCGCTTAGGTCTTGAGGAAGAATATACAGAGATATTGGGTATTAAAATACCATCATTGCTTATTCCTGTTAAGCCTGGCAGAAACCTTGCAGTTATTGTGGAAATTGCGGCAATGAATAACAGGCAAAAGCGTAATGGGTATAATGCGGCAGAGGAACTTAATAAGCGACTTATATCCAGTATGGAAGGATAACGCAGGAGGAAGGGTTAATTTTGGAAATAAAACTGGATTTACACACTCATACGTCCTTTAGCCCTCATGCATACAGCACACTTATGGAAAACATAACAGTAGCCTCTGAAAAAGGGCTTGAGGCAATAGCGATGACTAATCATGGACCATCTACAGAGGATTTTTCTCACGAATGGCATTTTGTAAATCTTAAGTCTATACCAAGAAAAGTAAAAGATGTATTGGTTTTTAAGGGTGTAGAGGCAACCTACACAGACATAGATGGTAATCTGGATATGTCCAACGATATGCTTAAAAAAATGGATATAGTAATAGCATCGTGTCATAGTGCATTTGTGTGTGATGAAACTAATTATGTGGAAACATTGCTTAATGTGATGAAAAATCCCTATGTGGATATTATGGGACATATTGCCCGCAGGAATTTTACACTAAGCAATGAGGAATGTGGTATAATCGCAAAGGCTGCAGGGGAAAACTATAAACTTGTGGAGCTTAACAGTTCATGCTTTGAAAGGAATAACGAATCAGTTCACGAAAATTGCAGAAGACTTATGATTGCATGTAAAAATAATAATACACCAATTGTAGTAAATTCAGATGCACATTTTTGTACCTTTGTTGGTGAGTTTAATGACCCTCTTAAGCTACTGGAGGAAATTGAGTTTGATGAAAATTTGATTATGAATACAAGTCTTGAAAAATTTATGAATTATATAGGCAAAAAGAAAAATATAGTTATTTAAGAGGAGTATGCTTATGAGAATAGGGGTAGATGTAGGCGGAACAAATTTGGTTGCAGGATTGGTTAATAATGAATTTGAACTTATTGACAAGGTGCAAACACCTACCTTTGCTGCAAGACACGAAGATGCTCTTGTGACGGATATTATAATTCTT
>JAZSKK010000054.1:0-3217 GCA_045534795.1 Clostridia bacterium
TAGGTAAGGTACGTGCTATGGTTGATGACAGTGGCAGAAGAATTAAAGCGGCAGGCCCAAGTATGCCCGTTGAAATTCTTGGTCTTAGTGAAGTGCCTGAGGGCGGTGACTTGTTCTATGCAGTAACTGATGAAAGAAAAGCACGTGCAGTTGTAGAACAGAGAAAACAGAAGATTAAGGATGAATATAACAAGTCAACTCAGCAGGTTGTATCATTGGATGCTTTGTTCACACAGATTGAGCAGGGACAGATTAAGGACCTTAATATTATCATCAAGGCTGATGTTATGGGTTCTGTGGAAGCTATCAGACAGTCATTGTTAAAGCTTTCAAATGATGAAGTAAGAATTAACATTATCCACGGCGGTGCAGGTACAATCAGTGAATCAGATATTATGCTTGCGTCTGCTTCAAATGCTATTATTGTAGGCTTTAACGTAAGACCGTCTGCTGCAACTATGGAATCTGCAGAAAGACAGAATGTTGAAATAAGACTTTACAGAATTATCTATCAGGCTATTGAAGAAATTGAAGCAGCTATGAAGGGTATGCTTGAGCCTACATTTAAAGAAAATGTTCTTGGTCATGCTGAAATCCGTCAGACATATAAGATTTCAGGGGTTGGCACCATCGGCGGATGCTATGTTACAGATGGTAAAATTGTCAGAAATTCTGAAGTTCGTATCGTACGTGATGGTATTGTTGTACACGAGGGAACAATGAATTCACTTAAGAGATTCAAGGACGACGCTAAGGAAGTTCCTACAGGCTACGAATGTGGTATAGGTATAGAAAGATTTAATGATATTAAAGAAGGCGACGTTATTGAATGTTTCATAATGGAGGAAATCCCAAGATAATAAGCACACGGAGATCGAACTACGTATGGTTTTAAAATGCTAATTTATGTTGATAATGCGTAAAATTTCTTGAAAATACGTCAAGTATTTCCTGCAAAATTTTACTTTTCTGAACCTAAATTATCCATTTTAAAACTCTTCGACCTTAAATGCAAAGAAATTTAGTGCAATTTCGATGCGGAGGACGAAGTTAGGCTGACGCCTTACGAGGACGACAAAGTGAAAGTGTACAAATTTATAAGTTTAAGGCATACGGTGTTCGATTTCCGTGTGCTTAAGGGGTGAATTTAATGGCAAACAGAATTGACAGAATAAATGAAGAAGCACGTAAGGAAATCAGCTCGATTATCCGTGAACTGAAGGACCCAAGGGTAACAAAGGGTCTTTGCAGTGTTGTGTCTGTCGATGTGACCAAGGATTTGCGTTGGTGCAAGGTATATATCAGTGTTTTTGGCGATGATACTGCTCGAAATGATGCAATTGACGGTCTTAAAAATGCGGCGGGCTTTGTACGTAAGGAGCTTGCACACAGACTTGGTCTTCGATATACACCTGAAATTTTGTTCACTCTGGATAATTCCATTGAACATGGCGCACATATCAGTAAATTGCTTAATGATATAAACAAATAGCTTGTGCGGAAGGAATGGTGTAATGTTTACAGATATATGTAATGCTATAAACAGCAGTAATAATATATTAATTATCCCTCATTTTAACGCCGACGGTGATTGTCTTGGCTCAAGCTACGCACTTAAGCTTATGCTTGAGGAGCTTCATAAAAAAGTCGATGTTATACTTGATGAAAAGGATTATGACAACAGAATATTAAAAATACTTGATGGTGTTGAGTGTAAAAATGATGCTTTTGTGCCTGATTTGGTAATTGCTCTTGATTGTGCCGATAAACAGCGTATGGGTACAAGGGTAAAGGCTTTTGATGCTTGTGAAAAGACAATAAACATTGACCACCACATTACAAATGACAAATATGCTTTGTATAATTATGTAAATCCTGAAGCGGCAGCAACCGGTGAAATTATATACGAGCTTGCACAGTTTATGAATATTAAGCTTACAACACAGATTGTAAATAATATCTATATTGCGATAGTGTCTGATACTGGCGGCTTTGCATATTCAAACACAAAGCCTCATACTCACAGTATTGCTGCACAGCTTTTGGAATATGGCATAAACAATGCTTTTATAAGCAGTTATCTTTTTGAAATGAACAGCAAAAAGAGAATTGAGCTTATACGTATTGCCTATAATTCGCTGGAAACATATTATGATGACAGAATTGCCTTTGTATCAATTACAGAAAAGCAGATGAAAAGGATAAGGGCAACGGAGGACGATGCAGGAAGCCTTGTTAATATTCCACGCTCCCTGGAAAGTGCAATAGTGTCAATGAGTTTTCGTGAAATTGATAGTGAAACTGTAAAGGTCAGCATACGTTCTCAGCTTGTTGATGCAGCCAAGCTTGCACAACAGTTCGGCGGCGGCGGTCACGAAAGGGCTGCAGGCTGTACTGTAAAAGGTACTTTGGATGAGGTAAAAAGAAAGTTAATTGCGGAAACTGAAAGAAGAATAAAACTGGAGGTCAGAATCAGATAGCTTATGGATGGAATAATAAATATCTACAAGCCTGTGGGAATGACTTCTCATGATGTTGTAAATAAAGTTCGCAGAATTGTCGGTACTAAAAAGGTAGGGCATACAGGAACTTTAGACCCTGATGCAGAGGGGGTTTTGCCAATATGCATTAACAGGGGCACAAAGGTTGCGGATATGCTTACTGTGTCGGATAAAAGATATACTGCGACATTTATGCTTGGAATTACCACCGATACTCTGGATATAAGCGGCGAGGTTTTAGAGGAACGTGAGGTTAATGTTACCCCTCAGGAAATTGTGGAAACTATTAAAGGCTTTGAGGGTAAGATTAAGCAAATTCCTCCTATGTATTCTGCAATAAAAATTGGTGGCAGGAAATTGTGTGACCTTGCACGCAAGGGAATAGAGATAGAACGTAAACCGCGAGATGTGGAAATTTATGAAATAAATGTACTAGATGTAGAGGATAAATACTTTACAATTGACGTAAAATGTTCAAAAGGTACATATATCCGCACTTTGGGTAATGATATCGGACAAAAACTGGGTTGCGGTGCAGTTATGACAAAGCTTGTGCGGACTCAAAGCTCCATATTCAAAATTGATGAATGTGTAAAGTTGGAAGACTTGACACATGGAAACTATGTAGAATATGTAATTTCGCCTGATGAACTGTTTGATTGTGAAAAAATCATTGTAAAAGGTGAAATTTTAAGCAAGGTTTTAAATGGTAATGC
>JAZSKK010000035.1:0-3360 GCA_045534795.1 Clostridia bacterium
AAGACGATGCCCCGTGCCGCAACACTTAAAGAAGGAAGAACAATGGTGCCTGTAAGATTTTTTGCAGAAGCATCAGAGGCTTATGTGGAATGGGATGATATTTTGCATTCTGTTAAAATAACCAAAGACGGAGTTTATGTACCTTCCAAATATACGGCAAATGAATATTCGCCGGAGGATATTTTGTGGCTTTCGCGTATTGTAGAGGCGGAAAGTGCGGGAGAACCCGTAAAGGGACAGATAGCAGTAGCAAATGTAGTTTTGAACAGGGTTAAGGATGTAAACTATCCTGGTACAATTTATGGGGTAATATTTGACCGCAATTATGGTGTACAGTTTCAGCCTATTGCTAATGGTACAATTTATAACACGCCGTCTAAAAGATGCGTTTCTTCTGCCAAGCGTGCTGTAAATGGTGAAAATTATGTGGGAAATTGCCTGTACTTTCTTAACGAAAGGTTGGCTACGAATATGTGGATTGTAAATAATCGCCATTATTACACGACTATAAATAATCATTCGTTTTATTTGTAAATAAGATAAATGCTCATTCATATTTTTGAATGAGCATTTGTTTTAAAAAATTATTGGAGAAGTTGTAAAATCCATCATTGATGCCTTGCCTGTAAGTACAGAATATATATTGGTTGAATTAATATCCTTTTCAAGCATTTTTGACACATTTGCATCTGCAACCTTTGTTACAACAGGTATATCCGTTTTGTCACGAAGCTGACGTAGTATTTCCATACCGACATTATTCATTCCCAAAATCCGGATATATTCAGGTGGATTTAATATATCTTCCTTTGTTATGTCTAAAAGTGCGTTGGTCATAATCCGCCTTATGCGTGCCATGGTGTATCGTTTGGTTTTTACAGAGTCACACATTTCCCCAACAGTTGCACACTTATGTGCCATTTGCAGTATCCTGTTTTCCAACCCCTCTGTAACATCTGGGACGTTTTTAAGCTGTTCTGTATTCATCATACGTAATTTGTACAACAACAATTTTTCAAATATATCCCGGTTTGCCAAATCAGAGCTTTTTAAAATTTCATAGCTTGATTCTGGCATCAGGTGTTTAACATCGTTATCTTTTAAAATCTGTTCTCTTATATCCGATGCACTTCCGTCACCGTCATGTAATGAGCCTTTGCGTTTAATACCAATAGGCCTCATATTTTTTATCTGTTTAATGTATTCTATGGCAAGTACGTTATTTGGAGTATTTACTAAATCATTTCCCAATGCATTGGCCAATGCTTTTGGGTAGCTAATTCCATTTTTTAGATTGATTTCAAGATTATTTTTAAAATCATAATCAGGATTTTTTAAAAATTCAGCAGTTTTAATAATATCATCGGTACTATCACTTTCTGTACCAAAGGATAAAAAATCACATTTTAAGTGTTCTAAAATGGAAACTGCACCTCTTGCAAAATACTCTGCAGATTGGCAAGAATATACACAGGGCAATTCCACAACAAGGTCCGCACCGCCCAAAAGTGCCATTTTTGACCTTGACCATTTATCGCATATTGCTACATCGCCTCTTTGTACAAAGCTACCACTCATTACAACAATTATGCCTTCTGCCCCTGTAACTTCTCTTGTTTTTTCTATGTGGTACTTGTGACCGTTGTGAAATGGATTGTATTCAGCAATTATACCTGCAGTCCTCATTTTTTCACCTCTTTGTTTAAAAAATAAACAAAATTTACCCTTTTTTATGAAATTATTATAACACATTATGAAAATTTTTCAAATATTATTTACAAATCAGGAAATATTATGTATAATATTTAATTGGAAAGATATGATTATATTTGTATTAGGAGGTTTTTATAAATGGCATTTTTGGACAGAATTAAAGAAAGAGCAAAGGCAGATAAAAAAACTATAGTTCTTCCTGAATCTATGGACAGAAGAACTTTTGAGGCTGCTGAAAAGGTACTTAAAGAAGATATCGCTGATATTATAATTATTGGTACTCCTGAAGAGGTAGAAGCAAACAGCAAGGGTCTTGATATTTCAAAGGCTACCATCATCAATCCTTTCACTTATGAAAAGACTGAAGAATATCTTAACCTTTTTGTTGAACTTAGAAAGAACAAGGGCTTGACTTATGAAGAAGCTAAAGCAACAGCTTTGGGTGACTATATGTATTATGCTTGCCTTATGGTTAAAGCAGGGGACGCAGACGGCGTAGTTTCAGGTGCTTGTCATTCTACTGCAAACACACTACGTCCAAGCTTGCAGATTATTAAAACAAAACCGGGCGTAAAACTTGTTTCAGCATTCTTCGTAATGGTTGTTCCTGATTGTGAATATGGTGCAAACGGCACATTCATTTTTGCAGACAGTGGTTTGGAACAAAATCCTGACCCTGAAAAGTTGGCTGCAATCGCTGCTTGCTCTGCAGAATCATTTGAGCTTTTGGCAGAAGAACCTGAAAAGGTTGCTATGCTGTCACACTCAACAATGGGTAGTGCAAAGCATGCTGACGTTGATAAGGTTGTAGAAGCTACTAAAATTTGTAAGGAACAGAATCCTGGCCTTGCAGTTGACGGCGAACTTCAGCTTGACGCGGCTATTGTTCCTGAAATTGGTGCTTCAAAAGCTCCAAACAGCCCTGTTGCAGGTAAGGCTAACGTTTTGGTGTTCCCTGACCTTGATGCAGGTAACATTGGCTATAAGCTTGTTCAGAGACTTGCAAAGGCAGAAGCTTACGGTCCTGTAACTCAGGGTATTGCAATGCCTATCAATGACCTTTCAAGAGGTTGCTCTGCTGACGATATCGTTGGTGTTGTGGCTATTACTTGTGTACAAGCACAAGCAAATGGGTAAAACTTTGAAAAATGCACAGAATGTGCAAAGTACTTTGAACAAACTTCATCGCTTGGAGTATCTTCATACGCCGTCGGGTTTAGTTTGTTCAATCTGTTCCATTTTTCAATAGTTTTACTAGATAATAATTTATTTAAAAGGAGATTTTTGGAAATGAAAATTCTTGTTATAAATGCAGGAAGCTCATCACTTAAATATCAGCTTATTGATATGGATACAAATGATGTACTTGCAAAAGGTTTATGTGAGAGAATAGGTATTGAAGGCTCAATGCTTACACATCAGGCAAATGGTAATAAAATTCCTATGGAAATACCTATGAAAGACCACAGCGATGCTATCAATGCAGTTATAGATGCATTGGTAAATAAAGAACACGGTGTAATTGCTGATATGAGTGAAATCTCAGCAGTAGGACACAGAGTTGTTCACGGTGGAGAAGAATTCAGCGGTTCTGTTAAGGTAACAGAGGCAGTTAAAAATGCTCTTGAAAAATGTATTGAGCTTGCT
>JAZSKK010000115.1:0-4442 GCA_045534795.1 Clostridia bacterium
AGATGTTTTAAGAGGTATGGGCGGTCTTTCTGCTGAAGAGAGACCTGTAATCGGTCAGCTTGCTAATGAAGTACGTGCGTTTATAGAGGAACAGGTTTCTAAGCTTTCTGCTCAGATTGAAAAAGAGGAAACAGAACGCAAATTAAAGGAAGAAACTATCGATGTTACATTGCCTGGTAAATCTATACAGGTAGGTAATAAACACCCCCTTACTATCGTGCTTGATGAATTAAAAGATATATTTATCGGTATGGGCTTTCAAATATCAGAAGGGCCTGAAATTGAAACAGACTATTATAACTTTGAAGCATTGAATATACCTAAGGACCATCCTGCAAGAGACACTCAGGATACCTTTTATATAAATGATAATGTGCTTTTGAGAACACAGACATCTCCATGTCAGGTACGTACTATGGAAAAACAGAAGCCACCTATAAGAATCATTGCTCCTGGCCGAGTTTTCAGAAGTGATAATCTTGATGCGACACATTCACCATTGTTCCATCAGATAGAAGGTCTTGTTGTTGATAAGGGTATAACTATGGCAGACCTTAAGGGTACTCTTGAAGTATTTTGTAAAAAGCTTTATGGGGATGATATTCAGGTTCGTTTCAGACCTCATCACTTCCCGTTTACTGAACCTAGTGCTGAACTTGATATATCCTGTCCTGCTTGTCATGGTACAGGATGCCGTGTATGTAAAGGTGAAGGCTGGATTGAAATTTTGGGTGCAGGTATGGTACATCCTAAAGTACTTAAGGTTTGCGGCATTGACCCCGAGGTATATAGCGGTTTTGCTTTTGGTATAGGTTTGGAACGTATAGTTATGAGAAGATTTGACATCGATGATATACGTATGTTCTATGAAAATGACTTACGTTTCTTAAAACAGTTTTAGGGGGTAGTTTTATAATGAAAGTTCCAATGAGTTGGTTTTCCGACTATGTAGATATGAAGGATATTACACCTCATCAGTTTGCTGCTGACCTTACTATGAGTGGTTCAATGGTTGAAGGTGTGGAGTGTAAAGGCGAAAATATAATTAATGTTGTCACTGGTAAAATTACAAAAATTGAAAAACATCCTGATGCTGACAAGCTTGTTGTATGTCAGGTTTATTTTGGTGAAAATGATGAATCACAAATTGTAACAGGTGCAACAAATGTTTTTGAAGGTGCGATTATTCCTGTTGCAAGAGACGGTGCAACATTACCTGACGGCAAAATTAAAAAGGGCAAATTACGCGGTGTTGAAAGTTGCGGTATGATGTGTTCCGAAGAAGAATTAGGGATTGCTACCGAGCCTGCAACAGGTATATTGATATTGCCTGATGATACACCGATAGGTGCAGATATAAGAGATGTTTTGGGATTAAATGAAAGTGTTGTTGAATTTGAAATTACATCAAACAGAGCAGATTGTTTCAGCGTTATAGGTCTTGCACGTGAGGTTTCAGCAACATATAACAGACCATTTAATCTTAAAAAGCCTGAAGTTAAAACATGCGGTGATGATATAAAAAATTATATTGATGTAGAAGTTAAGGATTTTGATTTATGCTACAGATATACAGCACGAGCAGTTAAAAACGTTAAGGTTGGTCCATCACCCGAATGGTTGAAAATAAGGCTTGAAATGTCAGGCATAAGGTCAATTAACAACATAGTTGATATAACTAACTATGTTATGTTGGAATATGGTCAGCCTATGCATGCTTTTGATATCCGTACTTTAGAAGGTGGTAAAATTATTGTAAGACGTGCTGAAGAAAGTGAAAAAATCACAACTCTTGATGGTGTCGAAAGAGAACTTGATACCAATATGCTTGTTATTGCTGATGCAAAAAAACCGGTTGCAGTTGCAGGTGTTATGGGTGGAGAAAACAGCGAAATCGCTGAAGACACTACAACTATTTTGTTTGAAAGTGCAACATTTAATGGTGCATCTGTAAGAAATTCTGCTAAAAAGATTGGCTTGCGTACAGAATCATCCGGCAGATACGAAAAAGGTCTTGACCCTCATAATACACTAGATGCTATTAACAGAGCCTGCGAACTTATAAATGTTTTAGGTGCAGGTGACGTTGTTGATGGTGTTGTGGATGTGTATTCAAAATTGCCTGAAAAGAATGTCATAAAATTCCGCCCTGAAAAAATTAATGCTTTTTTAGGCACCAATATAGATGAAAAATTTATGACAGATACTTTAAAAATGCTTGATTTTGAGATTAAAGGTGACGATATATACGTTCCGACTTATCGTGCCGATGTAGAGGCAGAACCTGATATTGCCGAGGAAATTGCCAGAATTTACGGATATAACAATATTCCTACAACTTTACTATCAGGTGAAGCGACACTTGGTGGAAAAAATGAAAAGCAAAAGGCTGAAGACTTAGTTAGAAATACATTGTGTGCACAAGGTCTTAGCGAAATTATAACTTATTCATTTGTAAGCCCTAAAATGTACAATAAATTAAACATTGAAATGGACGATGCTGTAAAAATATTAAATCCATTGGGTGAAGACCAAAGTATTATGAGAACAGTTACAATAGGTTCAATGCTTGAAACTGTTGCAACAAACTATAATTACCGTAATGAGGAAGCATATCTTTATGAACTTGCGACAAAATATATTCCTCGTGAAGATGGTCTTGCTGATGAAACATTGGATATAGATATTGCAATGTATGGTAAAAATGTTGACTATTATACATTAAAAGGAACTGTTGAAGAGCTTTTGAGAGCTTTTGGTATTGAGTATTATGAGATAGAAGCTGAAAAGGATAATAACGTTTTCCATCCGGGGCAGACTGCTAACATATATGTAAGACGTAAAAAGCTTGCAACTATTGGACGTATTCATCCAACTGTTCAAAAGAACTTTGATATTAACGTGCCTGTTTATGCTGCAGTTATTGACTTTAATTTGTTGCTTGAATGCAAAAAGTCTGACAAAAAGTATAAGAGATTGCCTAAATTCCCTGCAATAACACGTGACCTTGCAATGGTTGTTGATGTTGCAACTCCGGTACGTGCTATTGAGGATATATTCAGAAAAACAAAAACGAATATTATTGAAAGTTATGAATTGTTTGACGTATATCAGGGCCAGCAGATAGGTGAAGGCAAAAAAAGTGTTGCATATTCACTTAAATTCAGAGACGCTGATAAGACCTTGACAGATAATGATGTTAATCCTATTGTTGAAGATATTATTACAAGTTTGTCAAAGGAACTGGATGCAAAAATTCGTGATAACTAATTAATTTTTTGCCAATGCTCATTTGGGTATTGGCAAAAAGCATATCTATTAAAAACACAGGAGGCTGATATTATGGGCGAAACAATGAAATTTGATGGATTGAACAAAAAGGTAGAACCTAAAGAAATTATTATGGATGTCTATCAGGCATTGAAGGAAAAGGGATATAATCCTATCAGTCAGTTTGTAGGATATGTTATGTCAGGTGACCCAACATATATTACAAGCTATAATAATGCAAGAGCTTTGATTATGAAGCTTGAACGTGACGAATTGGTTGAAGAATTATTTAAAGAATACCTTAAAGATGAATAGGGGTTTATAGTTGAAAAGTACAGTTAAAACAGTTAGTTTTATGATGATTGCAACACTTTTTTCAAAGTTTGCAGGTCTTTTAAGAGATGTTTTTATAGCTGCAAAATACGGTACCGAAAGTATGGAGGCAATTGCGTACAGTTATGCAAGTAGTTTGCCTGTACAGTTGTTTGACTTTACACTCGGTGCTGCTGTTCTAGCGACCTTTATTCCCATATTCAACAACTATATGGAAAAAGGCGATAAAAATAGAGCTATTGAGTTTTCAAACAATTTTATAAATATTACGGTTTTAATATCTGTTACAATATGTGTTTTAGGTATGGTGTTTTCAAAATATATTGGTGTGTTTATTGCACCCGACCTTGATGCACCAACACAACAATTATTACAGAAATTGATAATTATTGTATTGCCTACTACAATTTTTACAACATTGGCATATTCATTTGTTGGCATTTTACAATCCTTTGGGGAATTTAATATACCTGCTATTATAAGTATGGTATCCAATGTTGTTATAATTGCTTATCTTTTATTTTTTGACAATATATACGGCTTATGTATTGCTATGCTTGTAGGATGGGCTATGCAATTTGTAATCCAGATTCCGTCACTTATAAAAAACAAATACAAGTATAGACTGACATTTAATTTTAAGGACTCCGGAATAAAGGAAGCTATGATTCTTGCGTTACCTATTCTAATAAGTTCGTGGGTTCAGCCTATTTCAGTTTTTGTAAATAAACGATATGCTTCCGCAATTAATGGAGGAGGACCTGCTCTTGATTATGCAAACAGGTTTTATATTATTGTTGTAGGTGTTTTTGTGTTTGCAATTACTAACTATATTTTTC
>JAZSKK010000180.1:0-10712 GCA_045534795.1 Clostridia bacterium
GGTGATTTTTTTGAATTATCCGAAACCCTGGTCACAATCATTGTAAGTCCGTCATTTTTTGTTGCCACAGCCTCTACTACTATCTGGGAATTTTCCTCAAAAAAGTCATCTTCAATTTCTGCACGCTCAATAAGATTCCAAAAAAGCTCCTGTGCGTCCTCTGAATTATATCTTAAATTTTCAAAATCCACTCCAAAATCCTTTAAATCTTCATCAGTAAATGTAAGTTTAAATTTGTTAGGTGATATTTTTTCAACCTTCATATTTACACCTCCCATAATTTATTCTGCTATACTATTATACGATTTTGCAAATGCAAAATTTACTGTTGGGCATTGGATGCAATTATATTGATAACATCTTCACCTGACCACGAGCCAAAGGTGGTTATTCGTATAAGGGGGGCATTTTGAAGCTGGCTGATGGTATTAATGCCATTGTTACCTACCTGGGAAGCAATTGCGTATCCTGCCTTTTTTGCGGCATCGTGAATATACTGATTATAAAATCCGTAAGGAAAAGCCACATAGTTACACTTTGTACCAAGATTTTTTTCAATCAGGTATTTTGAAAGGCGTAGCTCCCTTTCAATCTCAAAATTGCTCATCAGGGTTAGGTCCCCATGACTGTAGGTATGTGATTGTATGCTTACAAGTCCGCTTTGTTGCATTACTTTTGCCTGTTCCCAGTCAAAGTGTACACTTGTAGGCAAAACCTGTCCTACTGTTTGTGCAACAATAAAAATGGTAGCCTTTACTCCATATTTATAAAGTATAGGGTAGGCAAGTGTATAATTACCGATATATCCATCGTCAAAGCATATTACAACAGGCTTTTCGGGCATTGTAAAACTACCCTTTGAGGCGTTTTGAATATCGTCAAAGCTTATGGGTGTATAGCCGTTATTCAAAAGAGTGACAATATGCTCCTCAAAAACCTGTGGGCTTATTGTGGATATGGCCTTTTCTGCAGGATAATCAAGTTGAACATCGTGGTATAACAGTATGGGTATATGTGTATTTGCAGACACATTTATGCATATTGTAAATAATAGTATAAAAACTATAATAAATGATGATTTTTTCATATTTCCCCCGCTTTTTTGCCCAATGTTTTTATTATGTTATCGGCAAATTCCTCATTGGTTTTTGTTGCAATCAGCTTATTTACAAGCATTTCAGTTACATCTGCACTGTTCTGGCTATGCAGTGCACGTCTTATAGTCCATACACATTCAAGCTCGTGCTGGTTAAGCAAAAGCTCTTCCTTGCGTGTGCCTGATTTGTAAATATCTATTGCAGGGAATATACGCCTTTCCTGCATACGTCGGTCAAGGTGTATTTCCATATTTCCGGTACCCTTAAATTCTTCAAATATTACATCGTCCATACGACTACCCGTATCCACAAGTGCTGTAGCCAGAATAGTAAGACTTCCTCCGTTTTCTATGTTACGCGCCGCACCAAAAAACTTTTTAGGCTTGTGCAGTGCATTGGGGTCAAGGCCCCCTGACAAGGTTCTGCCTGTGGATGTGCTTGTAAGGTTGTATGCCCTTGCAAGTCTGGTTATACTGTCAAGTAAAATAACCACATCTTTTTTATGCTCTACCAAACGCATTGCACGTTCCAAAACCATTTCTGAAACCTTTATGTGGTGCGAAGGCTCTTCGTCAAAGGTGGAATATATAACCTCACCGTTAATACTGCGCTTCATATCCGTAACTTCCTCAGGACGTTCGTCAATTAAAAGTACCAGTAATGTTACATCAGGGTGATTGGTTTCAATACTTTTTGCAATCTGCTTTAAAAGTGTTGTTTTACCTGCCTTTGGCGGTGAAACAATAATGCCCCTTTGACCTTTGCCTATAGGGTCAATTATATCTATAAGCCTCATGGAGTAGTCTGATGGCTTGTTTACCATACACATACGTTCTGTGGGGAATATGGGTGTAAGATTTTCAAAAGCAGTTCTGTGGATTGCAACCTCAGGCTTATCACCATTTACTGCATTAACATAAAGTAATGCCTTGAACCGTTCGTTTTCCCGGGGGAGTCTGGCAATTCCTCTTATCATATCCCCTGTTTTAAGGCGAAAGCGTCTTATCTGTGCTTGTGCAACATATACATCGTCTGTGCCTGAAAGGTAATTTTCACTTCTCAAAAAACCGTATCCGTCATCGCAAAGCTGTAAAATGCCCACAATTTCCACGGGTTCTGTACGTACATTGCCATTATCCTCTTTAGGGGCATCATCAACTTTTTCATGCTGCATCTTTTTCTCTATTTCACTTAAAAGCTCGTCTTTTTTTAGCTTATAAATATTATTTATATTATAAGTTTTTGCAATTTCTTTAAGCTCTGCTAAAGTTTTATTTTTCATAGAAATATCCTTTCGGTTTAAAAAATTAAATTCATCAAAATATTTTCTCTGTACATTGTATATGCAATTATTGAATTCTCAAGCCATTTGTTAACACCCTGCACATCGGCAATAATTAATATTGAGAGTACCAGATATACTACAAATGCACCTACAAAAAAACCTGCACCAAATCCCAAAAGTCTGTTAAATAGCGAAATTACAGGGAACTTTGCAATTATATTAAGTGCATTTACAATAAGTTTTGCAATAAAATATGTAATTACTATAATCAGTAATATTGTAACTATATTGACTACGGAATCTGCAATACCGTTTGCAGTATGCTCTCCTGCTGTATGCAGAAAGGAGGGCATACCATTAAATACAGAATCAGTCTGTGCAGATATTTTTTCATTTATAAACTCGCCTAATGATGATTCCATTACATATACATTGATAATGGGATGCAAAAGCTTTGCAACAATTATTGAAATAACAAGACAGCATAGCTTGGAAATAGTTTTTACAAATCCCCTTTTATATCCCCTATATGCTGAAAAAGCAATCAAGATAACTACTATAATGTCCGCAATCACAATATCACCTCTTTAAATTTTTAACAACTGTATGCAATCGTCACACAGTAAAACTATATTGTCATTACCAACAACGGCAATGTCACGAACATCCTTTTTTATATCCGCAGAGGATATAAGCTTTCCTGAATAGTTTATAACAGAAACCTTTGTATCTTCACAAAGAGCAATATGCTTTTCATACAAGGCTATATGAACAGCCTGTGTTTCGGTGGTATATTCCCCTGCAAGTGAGCCGTTTTTAGTAAAGGCCCGTATAACAGAATTGTTTTTTATACCTTTAAGGGCAACAACAGTATTGCCTGAATCATCTATTACAAAGGATTCCGGCAAATTATTTTCAAAGGTGTTAATCCATTTTCGTTCTGCTTTGTTATTATATGCACACAACTTGTTGTCAGATACCACTATTACATATCCGGAATCAGCAAATTCTACTGCCATAGGCATATCACCCTCGTTCTGATACCTTCCCGTTTCCTCCGCTTTGTTTATGTCAACAAAAACTATGTTTTCCACAATAACTCCTGTATCAGTAGAAATAGATGCCGCCACAAGCTTTTTGTTGTCTGAAGAAATATCTGCATCTACAATATACTGGTCACCTATTTTCCATATATACGCAACTTCACCCTTATTATTCAGTACGGTTACTCTGGAATTATAAGCAACCTCGTCAGTAATCAAAACCACATAACCGTTTTTGTTAACCTTGGCACTTTTTATTGTTCGGTCGCATTCATAAGTGTATTTTTGCTTGTTGCCATCATATACTGCAAGGGTTTTGTTGTTTTTGTCGTATAGTAAAATCATATTACCGGAAATATTTACATGGGGGTTGGACATATGATTTTTAACCCAGCTACTCTGTTCGCCTGAAACGGATATAAACCCAATACCGTCATAGCTGACTGTAATCAGCTTGCCGTTATATTCTCTTATCTGATAGTTGGAATTGTTTTCAAAAGTATAAATATTTTCAACGTCAGTTTTTTGACATCCTTTTATGTTGCATACAATAAGCAATATGCCTATAACCAGTATTATAGCAACAATTTTCAACACATCTTTTTTACCCTTTGCGGCTTTGGTGTTTTTGGATATATTCTGATTAACATCTTTTTCAAAATTTTCCATACCCATTTCTCCTTAGTATAAAATTTCTTTAAGATAAAGCCCTTGTGGACCTGCAGTTATTCCGCCTCTTGAACGGTCACAGCTTTTTATTATGGCAGGAATGTCTTCAGGGTTTATTTTACCTATACCCACATAAAGCAGGGTACCTGATATTATACGCACCATATTATACAGGTACGAATCTGCATTTATTTCAAATTCTATAATATCATCACGCTGTGTTGCATTTAAAAAATTTATGGTACGTACTGTGGTGTGCTGAGAACTGCCTTGAGTCATAAATCCTGCAAAATCATGAGTTCCCTCAAAATATTTTGTAGCTTTTTTTATATTTTCCATATTAATATTATAGGGAAAGTGATAGGCATAATTACGTAAAAAAGGATTCAGAATTTTAGAACAGCAGGTTTTATACAAATATGTTTTGGAATGGGCGTTGAATCTGGAATTAAAGTCATCATCCACATATTCCGCACTTTTAACCCTTATGTCTGTGGGCAGCTTTGTATTTATAGCCAGAGGGAGCTTATCGATAGGGATGTCCAAATCGCTCTTAAAATTGCATATATAATTAATAGCATGAACACCCGCATCCGTGCGACTGCATCCCGTTACCTCAATTTTGTGTTTGAATATTTTTTCTATCGCCTGCTCCAGTACGTCACTGACGGAAACTGCATTATTTTGCCTTTGCCATCCGTGATATTTTGTACCGTCATAGGCAAGGTTAAGCTTGTAATTCAAGCAATCCACCGCCTTAACCAAATATATTTGTTATAACAATTATACCAATAAATATTATGAATACTGCCACTGCCACCAAATCACGACTACCAATATGTGGTTCATTCATTTTTGTTCTGTTGTTTCCACCGTGATAACAACGGCATTCCATAGCCATAGCCAATTCATCTGCACGTCTGAAGGCACTTATAAATAGCGGAACCAAAAGAGGGATAAGAGCCTTTGCCCTTTTGACAACATTTCCGCTTTCAAAGTCGGCACCCCTTGCGGTCTGAGCCTTCATAATTTTATCCGTTTCTTCTAAAATTGTAGGAATAAAGCGCAAGGCTATACTCATCATCATCGCAAGCTCGTGTGACGGCAGACCTATTTTTGAAAAAGGTCGAAGTAAAATCTCAAGTCCGTCTGTAAGCTCTATGGGTGATGTAGTATAAGTAAGCAATGATGTACCCAATACTAAAATTACTATCCTCACAATCATATAAGCCGCATATATAATACCGTCTTTTGTAACGGTAATAAACCCTGCATCTAACAAAACCTCTCCGCTTCTGGTAAAAAATATGTTCAAAAGTGCTGTAAATACAACAAAAAACATTAGCGGTTTTATGGATTTAATCATCATGCCAAAGGGTATTTTGGATACTGAAATCAAAATACCTGTAAATAATATAAGTGCTCCGTAGCCATATACGGAATTTATGCAAAATATTACCACCATAAATGCAACGGACAACAAAATTTTAATTCTTGCGTCCATTTTATGCAAAAATGAACTGCCTGGCAAATACTGTCCTAAGGTTATATCCTTAAGCATACGCAGCACCTCCGTTCATTTCCATAATACAATTTACTGCATCCTCAACATTACATACCTTAACACCGCACAGCTTATCCATAAGACGGGTAATCTGCGGTGCGGTGACACCTATTTTTTCTAAATTTTCATAGTCGGAAAATATCTGCAAAGGTGTTCCGTCTGCGTATATTTCGCCGTCATTAAGCACAATTACACGCTCTGCACAATCAGCAACATCTTCCATATCGTGTGAAACTAAAACTATGGTTATGCCGTATTCGTCGTGCATTCTTTTAATTCGGGCAAGTAACTTTTTCTTACCGCTTGGGTCAAGTCCTGCGGTGGGTTCATCCAAAACCAGCACCTGTGGTTGCATAGCAAGTACACCTGCTATGGCAACGCGTCTTTTCTGACCTCCGGAAAGCTCAAAGGGAGACTTTTCCAGCCAGCCTTCGTGAACACCTGCTATTTCACAGGCAATCTTTACTCTTTCGTCAATTTCTGCATTTGAAAGTCCCATATTTTTAGGGCTGAATGCTATGTCAAGTCTGACGGTTTCCTCAAATAACTGATGTTCAGGATATTGGAAAACAAGCCCTACGGATGTACGTATATCCCGTAGATTTACAGATTTATCAGTTGTGCTTTTTCCGTTTATGAGCACCTGTCCCGAGGTGGGCTTTACCAATGCGTTGAACAACTGCAACAATGTGGACTTACCACTGCCTGTATGCCCTATTATTGATACAAAATCGCCCTTGTTTATGGTAAGGCTTACATTATTAAGTGCAGTTTTGCGGAAAGGTCCGTCAGGAGAATATTCGTATGAAGCATTTTTCACTTCTATTATCGGACTGTTTCTTTCAATTTTCTCTTTTTCCTTGTGATTTATTGTACAGTTTTTCACATGAGGACGTAAAACCTTCAGAGCGTCCTCTATGGATAATATATCTCCCTTAACATCAAAGCCCTTTTTGCGTAATTCATAGGCAAATTCCGTAACCTGCGGAACATCAAGACCAATGCTTTTTATAGCCTCAACATCAGAAAATACCTTTTGCGGAATATCGTCAAGTATAATACGTCCTTTATCCATAACCACTACACGGTCTGCCAAAACGGCTTCATCCATATTATGAGTTATTATTACAACTGTTACATTTTTTTCTCTGTTAAGCCTTTTTAAAGTGGACATAACCTCTCGTCTGCCAATGGGGTCAAGCATTGCGGTAGGCTCGTCAAGCACAATATACGCAGGGTCCATAGCTAAAATTCCGGCTATTGCAATTCTCTGCTTTTGACCACCGGATAGCATGTGAGGGGCGCGTTTTTTGTATTTGGACATACCTACAGCCTCTAACGCATCATCCACACGTTTACGTATTTCCAAAGGGGCAACCCCCATATTTTCAGGGGCAAATGCTACATCCTCTTCAACAATTGTAGCTACAATCTGGTTGTCGGGATTTTGAAAAACCATACCAACAGTCTGACGTATCTCATAAAGCAGACTTTCGTCAACTGTATCCATTTTCTCAATATACACCTTGCCGCCGACAGGCAGATTTATAGCGTTAAAATGCTTTGCCAAAGTGGATTTGCCACTGCCGTTGTGCCCAAGTATTGCGGTAAATCCGCCCTTATGAATTTCTATATTCAAATTTTCAAGAATGTTTGTTTCCGACTCTTCGTTATACCGAAAGGTCAGATTTTCTGTTTTTATCATTTATTTCATCACCCATCTTGCAGATGAACCGCAAGGCAAAATTAATCCTTTGTCTTTCATTGGAATACCTATTTCGTCAGCAGTTGCAACACCGCCAAACTTTTTGCCAACAGTAAGTGTAAGTACATTTGCCATTGTTGCTGCACTTAAACCTGTGGTGTATGAATTTAAAAGAACAAATAACGGATTGTCGCTTAAAACCTCTGCACATTGTTCCACAAAGCCGAAAAGCTCCGTTTCTATTTTCCATACTTCACCGCCAGGACCTCTGCCGTAAGACGGTGGGTCCATTATAATGGCATCATATTTTCTGCCCCTGCGGATTTCACGCTGTACAAATTTTAAGCAGTCATCAACAATATAACGTATAGGTCTGTCTGCAATATTTGTAAGCTGTGCATTATCCTTTGCGTGTGCTACAATTCCCTTAGATGCATCAACGTGACATACAGATGCTCCTGCACATGATGCTGCAACAGTTGCACCGCCGGTATATGCAAATAAATTAAGAACATTAATCGGTCTGTTGGCGTTTCGTATAAGATTATCCGCCCATTGCCAGTTAACAAGCTGTTCGGGGAACAAACCCATATGCTTAAAGTTCATAGGCTTTATTTTAAATTTGTAGTCCCCTTGTGTAATAGACCAGCTTTCAGGAAGTTCATTAAAAAACTGCCATTGTCCACCGCCGCTGCTGCTGCGGTTGTATCTTCCATCTGCTTTTTTCCATAATGGGTTGTTGCTCTTTTCACCCCACACAGCCTGTGGGTCAGGACGAACAAACACGTATTTACCCCATCTTTCCAGCCTTTGTCCGTTTGCGGCGTCTAAAAGCTCATATTCCTTCCAATCACTACTGTACCACATATATTTTACTCCTATTACATAACTAATTAATGAATACTTTATTATACTATATAAATCAATATTTTTCAATAGTAAACAAGCTGCATAATATGACAAATTATAATAAAACAAGTATTTTAATACACATATTATATATAAAAAGTGTAATAATTGCAATATTACACGTCATAATATTTATTATTAATACTGTAATAAAGAGGTGTTTTTATGCTTTTGATTATACGCAAAACCCATATATTTCTGTTGTGTGCTACGGTGTTGGTTTTAGCACTTTCCGTAAGCTTGTATAATTATGCTGATGACAGCGTACCTGTACAAACAGACAATAACCTTTTAATAATTGATGCAGGGCATGGAGGAATGGATGGAGGAGCCGTTGGTCTAAACGGAACAGTTGAAAAGGACATAAACCTTAAAGTTGCAAAATTTTTAAAGGAAATTGCAGAAAAAAACGGCAAAAAAATAATAATGACGAGGGAGGAGGATATATCTCTGCATACTACGGACAGTGCAAAAATCCGTGACCAAAAAAGGTCTGATTTGGAAAACAGGCGACAGCTTTTGCAAAATAACGATACAGGTGTGTTTGTAAGCATACATATGAATCAGTACGACCAACCGTCTGTAAAGGGAGCGCAAACATTTTATGCAAACAACGATTCAAGCAGAATTTTAGCTGAAAAAATACAGTCTTCATTAATCAGTGGGTTGGCAGATGGTAACAAGCGTGTTGCAAAGCCTGCACCTTCAACCCTGTATATTTTTAAGGGGTGTAATTCCACCGCAGTTGTTGTAGAGTGTGGCTTTTTATCAAACCCTGACGAGGAAAAACTCCTTGCCACAGAAGAATATCAGAAAAAATTGGCACAATGTATATACGACGGTATTTATAAATAAAATTAGCTGTTAAGAGTAATATAAATGCATTAATTTAAAAAGGGGTATGTAGCAAAATCATTTTGTCACATACCCCTTAAACTTGTTTTCATTATACCCTACTGAATCGTAATTGTCCACAGTGATTTATATCACCTGAATATATTTTAACAAAAGCAAATATGTAAAAGATGGCAAAGTTAAAAAAAGAAGGTGACCTTAGTCACCTTCTTCAAATTCAACAATTTATTTAATTAAGTTGGATTTATATCTTCCAATATAATCCTTTGTTTCTCTTGAAACAACACCGCTAAGCAATACCAAAGCAATAACGTTAGGGAACGCCATTAATCCATTAAATATGTCGGCGATTGTCCAAACTTCGGAAACTGTAAGGTATGGACCGATAAATACTGCTATAATGTAAAGCCACTTAAATGTCATAAGTACAGGCTTTTTATTACCAACAAGATACTGCAAGCATCTTTCGGAATAATAGTCCCAACCAAGAATTGTTGTAAATGCAAAGAATGCAAGACAAATCATAATAATAAATGCAGAAACAGTATTGTTAAAAGGTAATCCCTGCTGGAAAGCATAGCTTGTTACAGCAGCACCTTCCAAACCTTCAACCTGCCAAGCACCTGTAAGTACAATAGCAAGACCAGTCATTGTACAAACGATAATTGTATCAATAAAAGTACCTGTCATACAAACAAGACCCTGTCTTACAGGTTCCTTTGTTTTAGCAGCAGCTGCTGCAATAGGAGCAGAACCAAGACCAGCTTCGTTTGAGAAGATACCCCTTGCAATACCCTTTTGCATAGCAACAAATATTGTACCAACAACACCGCCTGTTACAGCAGAAGGATTAAATGCACCCTTAACGATTGTAACAACAGCAGCCGGAACTTCTGTAATATTGCAACAGATAATTGTCAAACCGCAAAGAACATAAAGAATAGCCATGAAAGGAACTATAATTTCAGAAACCTTTGATATTCTCTTAAGACCGCCGATAATAACCAATGCTACAAACACGGTAACTACCGCACCTGCAATAACTGTTGCAGTAGGATAAGCGTTACCAAACAATGTGATTGTATTTAATTTGTCAGGGTCAAAGAAGCTCTGTACAGCAGAAGCAATACCGTTAACCTGAGTCATTGTACCAATGCCCAACAAACCAACAAGCATACCAAATACAGCAAACAAAACTGCAAGCCACTTCCAGTTTTTGCCAAGACCTTTTTCTATGTAGTAGAAAGGTCCGCCCAAAACTGTGCCGTCAGGACCTATTTCTCTGTACTTAACAGCCAATAAGCCTTCAGCATATTTTGTAGCCATACCAAGTATAGCAGCAACTTCCATCCAGAATAGTGCACCTGGACCACCTGTACAAACAGCAGTAGCAACACCTACGATGTTACCTGTACCGATAGTTGCGGAAAGCGCTGTACAAAGAGCACCAAAACTTGATACTTCCCCTGCACCTTCTTCTTCATTTTTGAACATAAATTTAAGTGCTTTGCCAAGATGCAAAAACTGCACCCCTTTTGATCTAAAAGTTATCAAGAAGCCAACTGCCAAGATCATCACAATTAGC
>JAZSKK010000185.1:0-1827 GCA_045534795.1 Clostridia bacterium
GCTGCTGTGTGATTATCTTTTGTGGATGTGCCGTGCAATAGATTGTACCGATTATAAAAATATATGGGAAATTTCAGATAAACTGATAGGTTTGGGAATAGTTTCATACGATGATTTAATAAATAATCAACCAATCCTTATGGAAATGGGGATTAAATATATGATAAGTTATCTGGGATATGATGAGGTTGCGGTTTTAAATGATACATATAAAACAGGCTTTGTAGATGAAGGTATGATATCACCTGATTTAATAGGTTATGCGGCAATATCAAAAGGTCTTAGGATTTTTGAAAGTAACGCTTTTTTGCCAAAAAATTATATGAAAAGGAATGTTGCTGCTCAGATTATATATAACTTAATTTCAAATTGAGAGAGGGGTAATTATGAAACAAAATTTGACAATGCTTACAGACTTTTACGAATTAACTATGGCCAATGGTTATTTCGAAAACGGAATAGGAGATAAAATTGGTTATTTTGATATGTATTTCCGCAAAATACCTGACGGCGGTGGTTTTGCCATAATGGCAGGTGTTGAACAGGTAATTGATTATATTAAAAATCTTAAATTTACTGATGAAGATATTGAGTATTTAAGAAGTAAAAATATGTTCAGCGAAGGTTTTTTGGATTATCTTAAAAATTTTGAATTTGTATGTGATGTATGGGCAATAGAAGAAGGAACACCAATTTTCCCGAATGAACCTTTGATTGTAGTTCGAGGACCAATAATACAGGCACAGTTTTTGGAAACAATGATTTTGCTTACCATTAATCATCAGTCATTGATTGCCACTAAAGCAAATCGTATTGTACGTGTAGCTGATGGACGTCCTGTTATGGAATTTGGTTCAAGACGTGCCCAGGGATATGACGGTGCGGTTTATGGGGCGCGTGCGGCATATATCGGTGGTTGTGTTGGTACTGCATGTACAATTTCTGAACAGATATTTAACATTCCTGCACTTGGTACTATGGCTCATAGCTGGGTACAGACTTTCCCTGATGAATATTCAGCTTTTTGCGCTTATGCGTCGGTTTATCCTGATAACTGTACTCTTTTGATAGATACCTACGATGTTTTAAAGTCAGGTATTGTTAATGCAATAAAGGTACATAATGATGTTTTGGTACCTTCGGGACACAGACTTAAGGGTGTACGTATTGACAGCGGTGATATTACCTACCTTACTAAAAAGGTACGTAAAATACTTGATGAAAACGGTATGGAGGATTGTGGCATTGTAGTATCCAATTCACTTGATGAATATATTATCCGCGAAACATTAATGCAAGGGGCACAGATTAACAGCTTTGGAGTAGGTGAACGTCTTATAACCTCAAGGTCTGAACCTGTTTTTGGCGGCGTATATAAGCTTGTTGCCATTGAAAGCGGTAATGAAATTATTCCAAGAATTAAGCTTAGTGAAAACGTTGCCAAAATCACAAACCCAGGTTTTAAATCCTTGTATAGATTATTTACTAAGGACGGAAAAGCTCTTGCTGATGTAATAACCAAGCATGGTGAAACAATAGACACAACAAAGCCTTATACTATTTTTGACCCTGAACATACATGGAAAAAGAAGACACTTTCTGATTTTGAAGTAAAGCCACTTCTTAAAAAGATTTTTGATAAGGGCAAATGTATATATGAATGTCCTGATATAAGGGAAATTCAAAAAAGCTGTAAGCAACAGGTTGATGGCCTGTGGGACGAAGTAAAGCGTTTTGAAAATCCTCACCGTTACTATGTGGATTTGTCAAAGGATTTGTGGGATATTAAACAGAATTTACTTGATAAATTTAATAGATAATGGAAAC
>JAZSKK010000165.1:0-9338 GCA_045534795.1 Clostridia bacterium
GGTACAACAAACTCTTGCGTTGCGGTTATGCAAGGTGGAGAGCCTTTCCTAACTCTAAATGTCGAAGGTGCAAGAACAACATCATCAGTTGTTGCTTTCTCAAAAAATGGTGAAAGACTTGTTGGTCAGATTGCAAAGCGTCAGGCTGTTGCAAATCCAGACGGTACTATTGCTTCAATTAAAAGAGATATGGGTACAGACAGACGTGTAAGTATTGACGATAAAAAGTTTTCTCCTCCTGAAATTTCTGCAATGATTTTGCAAAAGCTAAAGGCAGATGCAGAAGCTTATCTTGGTGAAACTGTTACACAGGCTGTTATTACAGTTCCTGCATATTTTAATGACTCACAGCGTCAGGCTACAAAGGATGCAGGTAAAATTGCAGGTCTTGAAGTTTTGAGAATTATCAACGAACCTACTGCTGCGGCTTTGGCTTATGGTCTTGACAAGGATAATGACGAAAAGATTATGGTTTATGACCTTGGCGGTGGTACATTCGACGTATCTATCCTTGAAATTGCAGATGGCGTGTTTGAAGTTTTGGCTACAAGCGGTAACAACCGTCTTGGTGGCGACGACTTTGATGCTAAAATTGTTAACTATCTTGCAGATGAATTCAAAAAGGATAACGGCATTGACCTTAGAAATGACAAAATGTCACTTCAGCGTTTGACAGAAGCTGCTGAAAAGGCAAAAATTGACCTTTCAGGCGTAACATCTACAAATGTTAACTTGCCATTTATTACTGCAGATGCAACAGGTCCTAAACATCTTGATATTACAATTACAAGAGCTAAATTTGATGAAATTACAGCAGACCTTGTTGAAGCTACAATGGAACCTGTTAGAAATGCCCTTCGTGATTCAGGTCTTTCAGCATCTGACATCAGCAAGATTTTGCTTGTTGGTGGTTCTACAAGAATTCCTGCAGTTCAGGAAGCTGTTAAAAGAATTATTGATAAAGAACCTACAAAGGGTATTAACCCTGACGAATGTGTTGCGGTAGGTGCGGCAATTCAGGGCGGTGTACTTGGCGGTGACGTTAAGGGTGTATTGCTTTTGGATGTAACTCCACTTTCACTTGGTATTGAAACTGAAGGTGGTATCTGCAACAAGATTATTGAAAGAAATACTACTATTCCTACAAAGAAGAGCAGAATTTATTCCACAGCATCTGACAACCAGCCAAGCGTTACAATCAACGTTTTGCAGGGTGAAAGAGAAATGGCTGCATATAACAAATCACTTGGCCACTTTGAACTTTCAGGTATTGCTCCTGCTCCAAGAGGAGTGCCACAGATTGAAGTAACTTTTGATATTGACGCTAACGGTATTGTTAATGTATCTGCTAAGGACTTGGGTACAGGTGCTTCACAGAAGATTACAATTACTGCAAGCTCTAACCTTTCTGAAGAAGAAATCAACAAGGCTGTTGAAGATGCAGAAAAATTTGCTGAAGAAGATAAAAAGGCAAAAGAAAAGGTAGAAATTAAGAACAAGGCTGAAGGTCTAGTGTTCCAGAGCGAAAAGGCTTTGGGTGAAATCGGTGACAAGATTTCCGCTGAAGAAAAGGCTACAATCCAGACTGAAATTGATAAGGTTAAGGATGCACTAAAGACTGAGGATACAGATAAGATTAAGGCTGCAACAGAAGAATTGGAAAAGAAATTCGGCGAAATTGCAACTAAAATGTATCAGCAGGCACAACCTGAAGGTACACCTGATATGGGTGCAGGTGCACAGCAGTCAGCAGGTGATGATAACACAGTTGATGCTGAATATACTGTTGACGACAATAATTAAGAAATCTATATAGGACTGTAACAAAATAGTGCAGATTAAACAAACTGAACCCGAAGGCGTACAAAGGTACTCCAAGAGGTGAAGTTTGTTTGAAGCACAAAGCTTTATATATATAAATTCATTAAAGTAAAATTACACCTTTTTGGGATTTGAAATTTGTTTAAGCAAAGAATTTATGTATTGTGTTTAGATTGCTTTGTGCGTTCTGTGCATTTTGTTACAGTTCTTGGTTAGAGGTGAGAAATTTGGCAAATAAAAGAGATTATTATGAAGTGCTGGGTCTTTCAAAGGGTGCTTCAGAAGATGAAATAAAAAAGGCATACCGAAAGCTTGCAAAAAAATATCATCCTGACCTTAATCCTGATGATAAACAGGCGGAAGCTAATTTTAAGGAAGTTAATGAGGCGTATGCTGTACTTAGCGATAGTGACAAAAAGGCTAAATATGACCAATTCGGTCACGCAGGGATTGATGAACAGGGCGGCTTTGGCGGAGGTGGCTTCGGTGGCTTTGGTGGATTCGGCGGTATGGATGTTGATTTAGGTGACATATTCGGGTCATTCTTTGGTGGCGGTGCATCATCCGGCAGTGCAAGACGAAACGGTCCTCAAAGAGGCAGTGATATTGAACAGACTATACAGCTTACCTTTGAAGAGGCTGCAAAGGGTACATCTGTTGACCTTAATATCAGCAGATATGAAAATTGTGATGAATGTGGCGGCAGCGGTGCAAAAAAAGGCACTTCACCTGAAACCTGTCCAACCTGTCAGGGCAGAGGTACTGTCAATGTTGTTAAACGTACAATGCTTGGTATGATGCAATCTACAACTACATGTTCGGCCTGCGGCGGACGTGGTAAAATTATAAAGGACAAATGTTCAAAGTGCGGTGGCAGCGGTCAGGAAAGAAAGACCAAAAAGATTAATGTTAAAATTCCTGCAGGCATTGACCATGGTCAGACATTGACATTACGCGGCGAGGGCAACAGAGGTAAAAACGGAGGTCCAAGCGGTGATGTTTATGTAACCGTATTGATTAAGCCTGATAAGATATTTACACGTAACGGATATGATGTATATTGCACAATGCCCATAACATTTATTGAAGCTACATTGGGTGCAGAACTTGAGGTTGCTACATTACACGGCAAGGTTAAGCTTAAAATTCCTGAGGGTACACAAAACGGTACATCCTTCAGGTTGCGCAATGAGGGTATTGAAAGACTTCGCGGCGGTGGTCGCGGTGACCAGTATGTTAAAATAATGGTGGAAGTACCAAAGAAGCTTAATTCAAGGCAAAAGAAAAAGCTTGAGGAATTTGGCGAATCTTTGGGGCTTGATAATTTTCAACAAAAGAAAGGTTTCCTTGAAAAATTAAAGGAAAAGATGAGTAACGTGTAAACACGTTACTCCTCCGGCGGAATTTATTGCACTGCCGAATTTTTCGTGCATTAGTACGAAACGGCAATGTGCATAATTTCCATTATACGCCTTATCTGCCCACTGTTAGAAGGTGTATTGGGAGTTAACTGATATTTGTGGGCTGAAAGGCTATGGAAATTGATATGAACGATTATAACCAGATAAAAGTTACTGTAAAAAAGGAAGATGCAGATACCGCTACAGCGGTTATGACTGCTATGGATTTTTTCGGTGGACTTATGATAGAGGATTTTTCAGATATTGATGCATGCCCTTGGGATTATGTTGACGAGGAGCTATTGGCAAAGGACAAAAGTGTTGTCAGCATAAGCGGTTATATGGAAGTAAATGAAAATGTTGTTGCGGTTACTGAACAGCTTAAAATAATGCTTCCCCAGGGTGCAGAGGTAGAGATTATTCCTGTAAATGAGGAGGACTGGGCAAATAACTGGAGAAAGTATTACCACCCTATACATGTTGGTAAAAACCTTGTTATTAAACCATCCTGGATAGATTATGAAAAAAGGGAAAATGATATCATAGTAGAGCTTGACCCTGGTATGGCTTTTGGCACAGGCACTCACGAAACTACACGTATGTGTATGGCTCATCTTGAAAAGCACATTGATGCTGATTCCCGTGTCCTTGATGTAGGTTGCGGCAGCGGTATTTTGTCAATTACTTCCCTGCTTATAGGAGCAAAAGAGGTTACAGGTGTGGATATTGACCCTGTTGCAGTAAAGGTTGCTATAGAAAATGGTGAAATGAATAATTTTAAAGCACCAAGGTACAATATTAAACGAGGTAATCTTGTTGATGAGGCAGAGGGTAAATATGATGTAATAGTAGCAAATATTATTGCTGATGTAATAATAGGCGTGTGCGGTGATGTTAAGCAGTTCCTTGCAGATGACGGTGTGTTTATTTCATCCGGTATTATTATTGACCGCAGAGACGATGTTAAAAAAGCCTTTGATGAAAAGGGATATACAATAATAGATGAGGTTAACGAAGGCGAATGGGTGTCTTTTGTGTGCAAAATCTAAAATTTTACAAAAACGGTGAATTTTTCACCGTTTTTTTTCATTTTTACGGAAATACTAAATCAGGGTGATTTTTATGATAAATAATGATACTGTAAATTTATTAAAGGAATGTAATGCAGGAATACAAATGGGTGTAAGCTCCAAAGATGAGGTGTTACCAAAGGTTGAAAGTCATAAGCTTGAAACAATTTTAAATGATTATAAAAATAAGCATACCCAGCTTGGTAATGAAACAAATGAGCTTATAAAGGAATTGGGTGAAGAAACCAAGGAACCTAACCCTATGGCAAAGGGTATGTCATGGATTAAAACAAATGCAAAGCTATATTGGGACGAAAGTGATGCCACAATATCTGACCTTATTACAGATGGTTGCAATATGGGTATAAAATCAATCAGGCGGTATATGAACGAATATGATTCCGCAGATGAAAGGACTAAAGACATTGCAGAAAAATTGATTGATATAGAAGAGGAACTTGCAGTTGAAATAAGTCCGTTTTTATGATAAAATTAATTTAAAATAAGAGATTGGACTTCTTTTAATATGACAAGAGTTTTTATTGCAGACATTTCACAACTTAATAGTGATATAAGCTTATATAAGGACTGTGTTTCAAAATACAGGTATGAAAAGGCAATAAGCTATAAAAATCCAAAAAATAAGCTTACGGGTATAGGTGCAGAGCTTTTGCTTTCTCAATATCTTGGAAGAGTACCTGAATATAAAATTGATGAATTTGGAAAGCCCTGTGGTGAAAAGGTGGAATTTAATTTTTCTCATTCAGGTAATATTGCAGTATGTGCGGTGTCGGATAATCCTGTAGGTGTGGATGTAGAAAAAATAAGAGATATAGATATTAATATTGCAAAAAAGAAATTTAGTACAAAGGAATATGATTTCATAACAAATTCTACGGACCCAACAAATAGTTTTTTTGAAATATGGGTTAAAAAGGAAAGCTATGTAAAGGCATTGGGTAAAGGATTAAGAATACCACTTAATGAAATTGATACTGATGCAATTACGGAATGGAAGTTTTATATGTACAATATTGACGGATATAAACTGTGTGTATGTACAAAGGAAGAAGTAGAATTTATAGAAAAAAACCTCAATTAATATTGAGGTTTTTCTTTTACTATTTTAGATATTCTGTCAACAGCAATAAGTATAATTTCGTTTATTGATATTGATTCTGTACCCAAAACTATATTGTTGCAATTATTTGTAGGTATCAATAACTTTTGTGCCTGGCTTGAACCTATTGCCTCAGCCATTTTCGGAGTAACCTCCCCAAGCATTGAGTTTGCAATAGATATTCCCAAAGGACCTACAATAACATCTGCCTTTGCAGCATTTACTACAACAGGGTTTTCCCCCGAAGCACCCTTGTCAGCACCTGCTTTTAGCATTGCGGAGGTAGCTATACTGTTTGTGCCTATTGCAATAACCTCCAATTCAGGCAATACCTTTTTAAGTAATGATATTACCATAGATCCTATCTTTCCGCCCTGACCGTCTATTACAAGAATATTCATACGTTCACCTCTAACATATTCTGGGTAATCCCTCGCCAAAAAGTTCACTTACAGCGTGTTTTCCGCCAATAGATGTTATCATACTGACATCTTCACCTTTTGAAACTTCGCCTATAATTGCGGCATTTTTACCATATTTGCAGGATTTTATTATTTCAAGAGCTTTTTGCTCCTGGGACTTTGGTACGGCAACTATTAATTTACCTTCGTTGCCCATGTGCAGGGGATTCAGTCCTAAAATTTTACAAAATGACTTTACCTGTGAATCTATTGGCAATTTGTCCTCGTATATAGTTATTGCACAATCTGATGAATCTGCAAGCTCGTTAAGAACTGTACCAAGCCCACCTCTTGTAACATCACGGAGGGAATGTATTTCTATATTATTTTCCATTAGCTTATGGACAATCTCTCCAAGTGGTGCACAATCGCTTTCTATTGTATTTTCAATATTCATTCTTGCACTTAAAATTGTTGCGTGATGGTCACCCAGATTGCCGGAAACTATTATGCTGTCATCGGGCTTTAAGTTATAACAACTGATGTCAATATTTTCATCCACAAAACCAACACCTGATGTATTTATATATAGTCCGCCGTTACCATCAATAACCTTTGTGTCCCCTGCTACAATTATTACCCCGGCCTCTCTTGCGGTATTTGCCATAGATTTTACAATCTGTTCTAAAAGCTGGGTTTCAACACCTTCTTCAATTATAAAACCACAGGTTAAGTACTTGGGTACAGCGCCTCTCATAAGCAAATCGTTAACTGTTCCACATACCGCCATGTGACCTATGTCGCCGCCTTTGAATACAAGGGGTGTTACAACAAAGCTATCTGTTGTAAAGGCAATTCGCTTTGCACCATCTATAACCGCACTGTCCTCCATGCGGTCTAAAATGGGATTTGAAAAATGCTTTGCAAATATTTTGTTTATAAGCTCGGTAGTGCTTTTGCCGCCGCTACCGTGTGCCAAAGTTATTTTCATCGGTTCACACCCTTTTGTTTACAAAGTAGTTAAAGCAACTTCCCTCGGTTGATACCATGCACGCTCCCTGAGGGGTAGAGGGCGTACACTTTTTGCCAAACAGTCCGCATTCAGTAGGGGCTATTCTTCCGCATACAACATCTGTACATCTGCAACCTGTTACCTTTGCATTGTCTTTTATAAGATCATAGCTTCCTGCGTCGAGGAATTTATATTCATCACGCAGTACCATACCTGAATTATCAATAATCCCTAAACCACGCCACGCCGCAGAATATGGCATAAAATATTTATCTACCAATTCCTTTGCCTTTTCGTTTCCGGTTGGCGAAACCGCCTCTGTGTAAAGGTTTTTAACTTTACCATTTCTTTTAAGTTTTACTATGGCATAAATAGCCTCTATAAGGTCTTTTCCTTCAAAGCCTGATACCACAAAGGGTAAATTATATGCTTCCGCAAGTGGTTTGAACAAATCACTGCCTGTTATAACGCTTACGTGCCCCGGTGCTATAAATCCGTCCACTTCAATACCCTGTGAGCATAGTGTATCTATTACGGCAGGCATAGTTTTTAGTGCAGTAAGCAACTTGATGTTTTTTATATTTTCATCAGTTATCTGTTTTACAAGCATTGCATATATTGGGGTGGTTGTTTCAAATCCCACTGCTGCAAAAATATAAGTGATATTTTCATTTTCCTTTGCCATATTTATTATTTCAAATGGGGAATATACCATTTTTACATTTGCACCCTCTGCCTTGGCATCGCTTAAGGATTTTTCATTTCCGCAAACCCTTATCATATCCCCAAAGGTAACTACACAGGTATTCGGAGTCATTGAAAGCTCAATTAATTTGTCAATGTAGGATGCAACAGTTACACATACAGGGCATCCGGGACCTGAAATAAGCTTTATTTTTGGTGATACAATCTGGTGTATGCCGTTTTCCGAAATTGCGGCAGTATGTGTGCCGCAAACCTCCATAATACGTACAGGTTCACCATCATATTCCTTTAGGAATTTAATCATAGATTGTAAATCCGTCATTTTATAGTTTCCTCTAATTCTTCAAATAATTTACGCATTTCATCGGCGTCCTTTTTACTCATAACCTGTATTATAAGTCCTGCATGAACAAGCACGTCATCACCTGGCTTTACATTTATAATACCCGTATGAGCACGGACTATGTTGCCGTTAAAATCAACTTCAGCTATTTCACCGTCTATTTTTACAACTTTTCCTGTTGCAGCAACACACATTTATTTCACCTTCTTTGATAAGATGTATGCCTGACCAAGTGCTATACCGCCATCGTTGGCAGGCACTTGTCGGTTTATATAAACATTGTAACCCTTTTTTCGTAATTTGTCTATACAAAGTTCTGTCAGTATTCTGTTTGCAAATACACCGCCTGACATGGCAATGTTTTTAATTTCTGATTTTTCACACACATCCACAACTGCATTTGCAACGGCGTGGTGAAAACCGAGGGCAATTTCACACACATTACCCTTAGCATTGGCGATTTGCCTTATAAGTGATGGGGTATCCCATTGATTTTCCAAAAGAGGAAGAGTAAGGGGATATGGGTTTTTAGCCTTTGATGCCGCAATTTCAAGCATAATTGCGCATTTACCCTCGTATGTGTTATAGTTGCATATTCCAAGCATTGCACTTACTGCATCAAATAATCTGCCCATACTTGATGATTTTACGGTGTTTATGCTCATATCAAGCGCTGATTTAATAAGTTGATCATTAATATCAATGCCAGCGTCGTAAAAATAGCATTTTAAGGCAGTTTCGGCGTTTTTGCTAATCTCATCACCGCCAAGCATTTTAACTGGCTTCAGGTGAATTTTTCTTGCAAATTCATTGTTTTTATACTCAAACACTTCACCGCCCCACACAGTTTTGTCAGTTCCGTATCCCGTACCGTCAAAGGCAAAGCCCAAAACATCACCCTCAATGCCATGTTCAGCAATTACCGAAGCTATGTGTGCAATATGATGTTGAATTTGTAATGGCTCATCAGTTATTGATTTTGTGTACCTTGTGCTAAAGTATGACGGATGCATATCACAGGCATATTTATCTGCCTTTATGTTAAACATATCTGTCATTCTGCCTGCATTATTGATGTAGGATGAATAACAGTCGCTGTTTTCAAGGTCACCAAAATATTGGCTCATATAGGCTCTGTTTTCCGCCATCAGGCAAAAGGACGCCTTAAGGTCTCCCCCTGATGCAAAAATTTTATCTTCGGTTCTAAAATTAAGCCATATAGGAAGAGGTACATACCCTCTGCCGCGTCTAATCATTTGTATATCATTATCTATAATCCGCACAATACTGTCATCAAGTGGGGTTAAAATTTCACGATGGTGATAAAGGACGCCATCAAGAAATTCAGAATTTTCATAAATATTCAGCATTTTTTCATTTGATGTGATAATTGGTTCGCCTGAAATGTTACCGCTTGTCATAACAAGTGGCCCGCATTCTTTTGTAAGCACCGCCTGAACAGGATT
>JAZSKK010000047.1:0-2813 GCA_045534795.1 Clostridia bacterium
AGTTTTTTATTTAATAAATTCAGTTATAATTTCTAGAATAATAAGACAAAGTCCTGTATAAAACAGGACTTTGTGTGTTATTTATACAATCTATACGGTATTATTTTTCTTTCTTTAACATTGACCATATTGGGCTGGCAATGAAAATAGAAGAATAAGTACCAACAAGAATACCTATGATAATTGGGAACGCAAATTCCTTAACAGACTGTACACCTATAAAATACAAAATAACGATTGTAAGAAGTGTAGTTATAGAAGTAGCTATTGAACGAATAAGTGTTTCATTAACACCTTTGTTTACAATATCAGCAAAAGTTGTTTTTCTTACCTTGCGTTTAATTTCACGAATTCTGTCGAATGTAACGATTGTATCATTGATTGTATAACCAACTATAGTAAGAATAGCTGCAATAAATGTTGTGTTGATATTAAGCTGGAAAATTACATATATGCTCATGAGAATAAATACGTTATGTGCAAGCGATAAAACTGCAGCAATACCTGACAAAAATTCAAATCTTATTGATATATATATCAACATTAAAATCAAAGCAACAATACATGACATAATAGCACTGTTTTTAAGTTCTCCGCCAATAGTAGCATCAATACTGTCGTAATCTGTCAATGCATCGTCTGTAAGTTCATACTTGTCCTTTATTGCAGTAAACAATTTAATACGGTCATCTGTTGAAAGAGCAGCGTCGTTATTAATTGTTTTAGGTGTGCTAATACTGATAATAATACTGTCTTCAGATTTTTGTACATTAGATGCTGGGAAGCCGATTGTATCATTTATCAAAGCTTTTACATCTTCAACATCATAATCCTTACCCTGCATATTAACACTAATTGTTGTACCGCCTGTAAAGTCAATGTCAAGGTTAAAGCCGTCATTCACAAAATACCCTACAACACCTGCAAGTATAATAACAATTGAAATACCGAGGCAAATCCATTTTGATTTGATAACATTAAGCATCTTTTTTGCCTCCTTTCAATGAAGCACCATAAAGCTTTGGGTTTCTGATATTAAGGCCAATAAGTGATTTAAGCAAGAAGCGAGTTACAACAACAGCTGTAAATAAGCTTATTACAATACCAAGACCTAATGTAACAGCAAAGCCCTGAATAGTACCTGTACCAAAAATAAACAGAATTACTGCAACGATAAGTGTTGTAACATTACCGTCAAGAATAGCTGTGAATGCTCTTTTAAAGCCTGCCTCTGTTGCAGCACCTACAGTTTTACCTGCAACAAGCTCTTCTTTAATTCTTTCAAAAATAATTATGTTAGCATCAACCGCCATACCTACGCCTAATACAATACCCGCAATACCCGGTAGTGTAAGGTTAATAACTGAACCTGTAATTGTTTCAAATTCACAAAGAATAAGAAGTAGTATTGAAACATAGCCAATCAAGGCAATGTCTGCAACAAAACCAGGTAATCTGTAGAATATAAGCATAAATATAAGTACAAGTAAAATACCTATTCCACAAGCCATCATACTTGTTGAAAGAGCTTTTTCACCAAGTGAAGCACTTACGCTGCTTGTTGATTTTAATATTAAGCTAAAAGGCATTTGACCTTCTTTTATAATATTTGCAAGCCATGCAGCATCTTCAGCAGTAAAATCACCTTCAATAACAGCAGTTGAACCATTGATTACAGTTTCAACCATAGGGGCTGACTGAACTGTTTCATCAAGATAAATGTATAGGTTAGAACCTACTGTAGCAGCTGTTGCGGCAGCAAAAGCTTCCTGACCTTTGTTGGTAAATTCAAGCTGAACAAAGTTGCCCATTGATGGGTCAAATTGTGCTGACGCATCTTTAATGTATTCATCTGTACCTTCCATAAGTACTTCGGTGGCACTTTTACGGAAAGTCAACTTGCCAGGTGTACCAAGCTTTTCTGTAGCCTCGTCATTTGAAACACCTGGGATTTCAATACGAATTCTCTTTTCACCCTGTCTTGCAACAGTTGCCTCTGTATATCCAAGATTTGTTAATCTTGTCTGAAGCATATTAACAGCAGTGTTAATTTCTTCATCAGTTACGGAATTTGTATCTGCTTCATAAGTGATAACAGACCCACCGCTTAAATCAAAACCAAGCTTTATACCTGATTTATCCATGTTAAGAGCACCGCCGACAAAATCACTGCCAACAGGAACTCCACAAAAAGCTACATAAGCCAATGTTGCAATAACAACAACTGCAATCATAAGCTTTGTAAGACTTTTAGACTTAGATGTCATTTGTTATTCCTCCTTAAATTTTACATACAGTTATTATATAACTTTTATAGGAAATAGTCAAGTATTTTGTTTGTTTAAGGAGTGTAAAACACAATATTTTGTATTAAGCAGTTATCTTTTGTATTTTCTTTTGTTGTTTATACCTATAATACTGCCTAAGGCTCCTGAAATTATTCCTATAATAATCATCGTTATACCATTAGAGCTTATTCCTGGGTTTTTATATACTATACTGCCAAGAATATATAGTATTAGCATATATATAAAACCTGTTATACAACCTGTCAGCCACCCTTTTTCACTGCTTTTTTTACCACCTAAAATACCTGCAGTCAAAATGCTTATTGTAGTTATAGCCACACTTATTGGTGAAACAATAGAGTAAGGTACACTTGTGTATGTAACTACAAATGCAAAGATAAAAAATAATACTAACGATATTCCGTATCCTATAAGTATATTTTTTAGAACAGTTTTTATCGAGCATGTGAGGAATCCTGAATTTTGAGATATTGTTTTGTATTCCATATATAATCCTCCTTTTAT
>JAZSKK010000148.1:0-2488 GCA_045534795.1 Clostridia bacterium
ATACTTATCTGCAGGAAATTCCACATAATCATCCTTTACCTCAAGGGTGTAATCCTTGGTCACAGACTTCATACATTTAGCATTTTCATCAAAAACCGCAGCTTTTAATGATGTTGTTCCTATATCAACACCAAGTAAATATTTCATAGGCTAACGACCTCGTTTCTATCCATAAATTTTTCGGGACAAAATAACTTTGTCCCGAAAGAAGATTATTTAACTATCTTTTCTGCTGAAGGTCGTAGTGAACATCATAAGCCTTTTCTTCGTCAGTATATTTACGAAGAGTATTGATTACTTCGCCGTTGTTCCACTTTCTGTCTTCAACATCATCAGTAGTACCCATAACAGTAACGTTAAGCTGTCTGCGACGAGCACGAACGTGGTCCCAATCGATAAAGTAAACGTGAGCAAATTCACCGCCGTCTAAAACGCCGTCTTTAATTGTCATATTTTCACTTCTGCCAAAGTATACACTTCTCAAATGACCGTCTGTGTTCATAGATGTGTAATCACCAGGTTCGTTAACGTATCTGCCGAACTGTGAATGAATTGGACCAGGATGACGATACTGATGTTCTTCAGCGAAATCAGGAATCATCTTTCTCATAATGTCAAGCAAATCGTGCTGTAGGTATTCAAGGTCAAAAGAATCTATATCGTGTGAGCATTCCTGAACCATAACTGAGCAAGTTGTATGGTGAGAAGCAATACAAACAGTACCGTTCTTAATACCTGAAGCCTTAACGATTTCCACAATTTCCTTAGAAACATCGTGGAAAGTAGGTATCCAGCCTCTTGACTGTAGTTCCAATTCCTTTTGATAAACTTTAAATTCCATTTTAAAATCCTCCTAAATATGTAAATTTTATTATTTGTTTAATCTTTCACCAACAGCACCGCCCGGATGGATTGTAGCAAACTGTTCGTTTTGAAAATCAGTTTCTTCAATTAATGCTGTTTGTAATACGTGGAAAATAACTGCAAGGGATGTAGAAGAAGTAGTACCCTGACAATTATACTTGTCAGTTTCACGGTTTACATACTGCTTAATAACAACGTCTGCACCCTCTGCAAGAGGAGATTCCATATTTTCTGTAATGGAAATTACCTTTACACCCTTCTTTTTGCATATATCAAGAATAGGAAGTAATTCCTTTGTCTTTCCGCCGCGTGATGCAAAAACCATAACGTCGCCTTCCTGTAAAAAGCCTGTTGCACCGTGTACAGCCTCCGCAGGTGAAATAAACCTTGCAGGCTGGTCTATACAGCATAAAAGATGTGCAAAATGCTGACATATAATACCACTGTGACCGCAACCGCAAGTGCCGATTCTGACAGCGTTTTTCAAAAGGTCAACTGCCTTTGAATATACATCCTCGTCAAAATGATTAAGCATTTCAGCGATACATTCACTTTCAATTTTATAAGCATCCTTAGCCCTAGCCAATGCTTCTGCATTCATTAGATACACCGCCTTATTTATGTAATTCGTCCCAGGCCTTGCGTAGGTTGAAAAGCATTTCCTCAACCATAGCGTATGGGTCATCAGCCTTAATAATACCGCTTGTTGAACCAGTAGCCTGAGCACCAAGCTTTATTGTGTTGTAAACATCATTAGCGTGTGAAATACCTGCACTCTGAAGCACCATAATATCAGGATTAATTTCATTAACAGTCTTAATAGTTTCAATAACATAGTTGCTGTCACTTGTCTGACCTGTACCAATTAAATCAGTAGGCTCTGCAACAATAAGGTTAGGAGACATTTTAGCAATAGTCTTAACATCCTCAACAGTATTAGCACAAACTATTGTAGCAAGACCAACCTCGTCAGCACGCTTAATAGTTTTTTCAACCTCTTCCATAGAAATAGGCTTTTCAGCGTGGTTAAGCATAACACCCACAGCACCTGCAGCCTTAACAGCTTCAGGAAGAACAGAGCCAAGACCTCTGCCCACCTCAAGAGAATCCATGTGCTGAGCAAATACCAAAATTCTTTCAGTATTTTGTGCAAGAAGGCTGATATCAGTATATTGAGGCGTTACAATAACGTCAACATCATATTTCATAGCAGTTTTGTCAATAACCTTTGCAAGCTTAAGCATTTCCTCACCATAAAGGTATGCCTTTGGACCTACCTCAAAAAACGGTGGTTTAATCTGAAAATTTTTTAACATAACCAACATCCTTCCCTTATATATATAATAGGTTTGTAAAAATAAAAAATTGAAAATATTATCAAAAAATAGTATATCATAATATCTTTCGTATTTCAAGCAAAAAAATAAAAAAATTCGTAAAATTATGGTAATTTTGATGTTGACAATGTTGCGTCGGCTATTGTATAATAATATCGTATGAAAACATACATTATAAAAGATGTTAAAAATACTATTTTAAAAAGGAGAATTTGTAAAATGAACAATTTTATTACTGACCCATCAACAAAATTTGATTTTCAGCCACATGAATTTGTTCCTTTTAA
>JAZSKK010000089.1:0-1685 GCA_045534795.1 Clostridia bacterium
GGGTATGTGCCTTTGGTGCAGCCCCAAGGCTGGACAAGCTTATAGAGATGTCAGGTATAAAGAGAATAATTTCAATATATGCAGATGAAGCAACTGCATTACGAAAGGACGGTTAATATGACATATAATAATAAAATGAAAATTCAGTTTTTGAATAAATCTGCCAATGAGGGCTTTGCAAGAGTGTCTGTTGCGGCATTTGTAACACAGCTTGACGTTACGGTGGAACAGCTTGCGGATATTAAGACGGCAGTTTCCGAGGCGGTTACCAATTCCATAGTTCACGGTTACGAGGAGATGACAGGATACGTTACTTTGGAGTGTGAGCTTGAGGATGATACTGTACATATAATCGTTTCCGACTGTGGCCGTGGCATTTCAGATATAGAGCTTGCACGCAAGCCTCTTTACACATCACGGCCCGAACTTGAAAGGTCAGGCATGGGCTTTACGGTAATGGAAACATTTATGGATACAGTTGAGGTAACCTCTTCTTTGGGTTTGGGTACGGTGGTAAAAATGTCTAAAAAGCTTCAGGGGTGATATTTTGGAATACAAGGATATATTTGAAGCAATATCACTTGCAAAGGATGGGGACAAGCAGGCAAAGGAATATATCGTAAATAACAATATGGGGCTTGTGTGGAGCATAGTTCGTAAATTTTTAAACAGAGGCACCGATGCGGAGGATTTGTTTCAGATAGGATGTATAGGGCTTATAAAGGCAATAGAAAAATTTGACACCTCTTTTGATGTCAGGTTTTCTACATACGCAGTACCTATGATTATGGGGGAAATTAAAAGGCATCTGCGTGATGACGGCATCATTAAAGTAAGTCGAAGCCTTAAGGAGCTTTCGATTAAGGCAAAGGCGGTTATGGACAGGCTTTCCAAGGAGCTTTGTCGAGAACCTACCGTAAAAGAGGTTGCGGAAAGTCTGCAGGTTTCCGTAGAAGAGCTTGTTATGTCATTGGATGCTACAATTATTCCCGAATCCATTAACGCAAAAATCGGAGACAACGGCAAGGAGCTGGAAACAATGCTTGGCTATGACGAAGATATGGAACAAACGGTTGTAAATAAGATTGCCATAAAGGAAGCCTTGTCCCATTTGACAAATCGTGAAAGGCAAATTATCATACTGCGTTATTTCAAGGATAAAACCCAGTCGCAGATTGCAGCCCAGCTTGGCATATCACAGGTGCAGGTTTCGCGTATTGAAAAAAAGGTCCTTTCCCAGATGAGGAATAAAATTATTTGTTAAAACAAATAATAGCAAAAAAACGACGAAAGGATTTTTATATGAAAAAGGATTTTACTGCTCAGGAATACAATAAGTATGTTTCCCGTATGTCCCCAAAATCCAGAATTGTCCGGGATACCATTGTGGCTTTTTTGGTAGGTGGCTTTATATGCACTCTTGCACAGGCTATATATAATATAATGTTAAATTACGGTATTGCCGAGGAAATTGTAAAAAAGTCTATTCCTGTAATAATGATTTTCATTGGCTCGTTTCTTACAGGTATTAACGTGTATAGCAAATTGGGTAAATTTTCAGGGGCAGGAACTATCGTGCCTATTACGGGCTTTGCCAATTCCATAGTATCCTCCGCTATGGAGTTTAAAAGCGAGGGCTTTGTAACAGGTCTTGCAGTAAAGATGTTTTCCGTAGCGGGGCCTGT
>JAZSKK010000025.1:0-10605 GCA_045534795.1 Clostridia bacterium
GCCTTTTCGGTAAGCTCTGCTGCCGCATCGGATACCGCCGGTGTAATTCCTGTAAAGTGGAACCAGTCTGCACCTTCAAAAATAGCATCAAAATCAAAATCCGCTTCTGTTGCCGTGGAGATAGAAGAATGTGCCCTGTCATAAACAACCTTGGAAGGTCTCATGGCAGAACCTGTCTCTAAGAAATAAATCCCCAATCTCTCGCCGCATTTTGCAATATGTTTTGTTTCTACATTGTATTTGCGAAGTGCTGCAATTGCACATTCTCCGATTTCATTGTCCGGAACTGCAGTTACGAACTCTGCATCATGTCCGTAATTTGCAAGAGATACCGCTACGTTTGCTTCACCGCCTCCATAGTTAATATCAAACTCGTCTGCCTGAATAAATTTTTCATTGTTAGGTGTTGACAATCTAAGCATTGTTTCACCCATAGTAATTATTTTAGCCATTATGCACGAGCCTCCTTAATTTTAGCAACAAATTCTTTGCCTATACGTGTAATTGAAGCGTAGTCGCCTGTTTTAGCGCCGCCTGTCAACGCACCGCCTGCACCTACTGCAACAGCACCGTTTTTAATCCATTCAGCAACATTGTTAACGTCAACACCGCCTGTAGGCATAAGTTTTGCCTGTGGAACAGGGCCTTTAATAGCCTTAAGAATTTTAGGTCCAAAAGCTTCACCAGGGAATATCTTAACTATATCAGCACCTGCTTCCATAGCAGCAACAACTTCCTTAATAGTCATTGCACCCGGCATTGATGCAACTCTGTATCTGTTACATAGCTTAACTGTTTCAGGGTCAAAATATGGGCTTACAATATAGTTAGCACCACTCAAAATAGCAATACGAGCTGTTTCGCTATCCATAACTGTACCTGCGCCAAGGATAATATCCTTAGGGTCATAAGCTTTAGCAACTTCTTCAATTACCTTATGTGCGTAAGGAACTGTAAATGTCATTTCGATAGCAGCAACGCCGCCTTCGATACAAGCATCAGTAATTCTCTTAGCCTGGTCTGCACTGTCTGCACGAACAACAGCAACAATACCGCAATCCGTAATTCTAGTAATAATTTTTTCCTTATCCATTACGAAATCTCCTTTTTTAATATTTTATTTAACTACATAAAAATTCGGAACGGTTTAACCGTTCCGAAAGCGTCATATAAATGTCGATTCGGGCAAGTTGTCACCCAAAAGCATATGTATTTGACTAAAAAGCTTATTTAGGCTGTTTGCCGATGTAAGCCAAGATACCGCCATCTACGTATAGAATGTGACCATTTACAGCATTTGATGCTTCGGAAGCCAAGAATACTGCAGGACCAGCAAGCTCTTCAGGGTCTAACCATCTGCCTGCAGGAGTCTTTGCAATAATAAATGAATCGAATGGATGCTTTGAACCGTCAGGCTGTGGTTCTCTAAGAGGAGCAGTCTGAGGAGTAGCTATGTAACCAGGTCCGATACCGTTACACTGAATGTTGTATTCACCATATTCAGAGCAGATGTTTCTTGTAAGCATCTTCAAGCCACCTTTTGCAGCAGCGTATGCAGAAACTGTTTCACGACCAAGTTCAGACATCATTGAGCAGATGTTGATAATTTTACCGTGACCCTTTTTAATCATTGAAGGGATAACAGCCTTAGAAACGATAAATGGAGCGTTAAGGTCAACGTCGATAACCTGTCTGAATTCTGCAGCAGTCATTTCATGCATAGGAATTCTCTTTATGATACCAGCATTGTTAACCAAAATGTCGATAACGCCAACTTCCTTTTCAATTAAAGCAACCATATTGTTAACAGCATCTTCATCTGTTACGTCGCATACATAACCTTTAGCATCAATGCCTTTTTCCTTATATGCAGCAACGCCCTTGTCAACCAAATCCTGGTTGATGTCGTTAAATACGATTTTAGCACCTGCTTCAGCCATACCTGATGCAATAGCAAAACCGATACCGTAAGATGCACCTGTTACAAGAGCAATCTTACCTTCCAAGCTGAATGGATTTGTCATTGTAAATTCCTCCCAAAATTTATTTCTTTTAAAACCACGTTAGTGATATTTATATACATTTAAATAATACCACTTTATAAAAATACTGTCAATACTTAATTTTATTGGTTTATGAAACAATTTTGACTCTCTGCCAAAAAAATATTTAATGCTTTGGGTAAAATAAACAAAAAACTTACAAAAACCATTAAAAACCGATAAATTGTACCAAAAATGCTTTAATTCAAAGGAATTTAAAGGGTTTATGCCGTATATAATAATATAGAGTTTAAAAAAACGGAGGTTTTAAAATGTACATAGTAGCACTTAACGGAAGTCCCAACAAAAAGGGCAACTGCCAGTTTTTAATAGATACCATTTTACAGGATTGCAAAGCCATGGGAGCAGAAACTGAAACCATAAATATACCTGAAGCGGTTATGGATTCAAAGACCCCCTTTTGTTTACAATGCAGCAGCCCCTGTGAAGGAAAATGCTACAAGGACACAAAATTAGGGGATGCATACAACAAGGTTGCAAAGGCGGATGCAGTAATTATTGCAAGCCCTGTTTATTTTGCAAATATGTCTGCCCAATTAAAGGCTTTCTGGGACAGAAGCAGTGAATGCCGTAAGCTGAAGGCTTTTGTTGGAAAGCCCACAGGTTTTATAGCCTGCGGTCATTCCCGTTTTGGCGGACAGGAATCTACATTACATTCCATGCAATCATCTGCACTTGTTCAGGGTATGACTATTATTAACAGCGGAAGTGAAGAATACGACGCAGGGCATATAGGTATTTCGGCACAAGCCCCTGCAGACAAAGATGAATTTGCAATTTCACGTTGTCACTCAATGGCAATAAGAATTATGAACGAAATAAAAAAATAAGGACAGATTTATATGACCACAAGAGAAATGCTTGAAAAACGCGAAGAGGAAACACTAAGTAAATACGCAACACTTTCTAAAAACTCAAAGGGACGTAAAGTACCTGTTGAAAAATGTGACCTGCGGACGGAATTTCAGCGTGACAGAGATAAAATAATACATTCCAAATCCTTCCGCCGTCTTAAACACAAAACTCAGGTATTTCTTACCCCCGAGGGTGACCACTATCGCACAAGGCTTACCCACACCCTTGAGGTGTCGCAAATTGCACGCACTATTGCAAGATGCCTTTGTCTTAACGAGGATTTAACCGAGGCAATAGCCTTTGGACACGATTTAGGACATACCCCATTCGGTCATTCAGGGGAAAGAGGTCTTGACAAAATATGCCCTTACGGATTTAAGCACAATGTTCAAAGTCTGCGTGTGGTTGATATTTTAGAAAACGACGGAAGGGGGATGAACCTTACCTTTGAGGTACGAAACGGCATACTGACCCACACTGACGATATTTTGCCCCAAACCCCTGAAGGACAGGTTATCCGCATTGCGGACCGCATTGCATACATCAACCACGATATTGATGATTCAATACGTGCAGGTGTTATAAAATATGAAGATATACCAAAGGAATTTGAAGAATATTACGGTAATTCAAGGTCTGACAGAATAAGCTCTATGATACACAACGTGGTTAAAAACAGCACCGATAGTAACAATATAGAAATGGATGACGAGGGTTATTCAATGCTTATGAAGTTAAGGGATTTTATGTTTCAGGAGGTTTATATGAACCCCTTTGTACGTGCAGAAGAAGAAAGGGCTCACAACATAATTTCACACCTTTATAATTACTTTTTGAAAAATCCCGACCAGATGCCCCGTGATTATATCAAGGATGACCTTAATCAGGATGTGTGTGATTACATAGCTGGTATGACTGATACATATTGCGTACACTTGTATAAGGAGCTGTTTGTACCCAAGTCGTTTACTGTATTTTAATGTATATAAACGCAATTTTTCGATAATAATATAAAAAATTATGCAATAAAAAAAGGGTTTTTTGTATCTGTGTCGAAATATATAATTGCTGAATTACAAATTGTTGAAAGGAAACAAAATATGGCGTTATATTTTTCGGAAGATTATCTTCAAGAATTAATTGAAAAAAACGACATTGTAGATTATATTTCCAAAAGCGTACGCCTGAAGCGTGCAGGCAGTACGTATAAAGGGTTGTGCCCGTTCCACAAGGAAAAGACCCCGTCCTTTTCCGTTTCGCCGGACAAGCAGTTGTTTTATTGCTTTGGTTGCGGCAAGGGCGGTACTGTAATAAATTATGTAATGCAGCAGGAAAATCTTGACTTTGTTGAATCGGTAAAACTGCTGGCGGAAAAATGCGGTATGGATTTACCCGAGGATGACCGCAGAACAAATGAAAACAACCTGAAAAAACGCCAGACGATATATAAAATCAATTCAGTTTCCGGAAGATTTTTTTATGATAAATTATTTGAACCTTGCGGAGCAGCTGCAAAGGATTATATAAACCGCCGACAAGTAGTACAGTCAACCCTTAACCGTTTTGGTCTTGGATATGCGCCTGACGGAAATTTGCTTTTAAAACACTTAAGAGAGCAGGGCTTTACTGATGACGAAATTGTTGAAAGCGGTGTTGTGGTAAGGTCTGAAAACGGAGACATATACGACAGATTCCGCAACAGGTTAATGTTCCCCATTATAGACGTACGAAAAAATGTTATCGGTTTTGGTGGAAGGGTGTTGGATGATTCCAAGCCAAAATATCTTAACTCTCCTGAAACCGCAGCCTTTAACAAAAGCTACAATCTGTTCGGTCTTAACCTGGCAAAAAATTCTCCGGAGGACTATCTCATTTTAGTTGAGGGATATATGGACGTTATCCAGCTTCATCAACACGGTATAAATACAGCGATAGCCACTTTGGGTACGGCATTGACTCCTGAACAGGCCAGAATAATAAAACGTCACAAAAGCGAGGTTATAATTGCTTATGATAGCGACGAGGCAGGGCAAAAGGCCACTCACAGAGCGATAGAGCTTTTAAACGAAGAGGGGTTGCGTGTGCGTGTGCTGACAATGGCAGGCAGCAAGGACCCTGACGAATATATAAAAACTAACGGTGTAGGTGCTTTCAGAAAACTGATATCAATTTCTCAGGAACAGATAGAATACAAAATAATGAAATTAAAATCAAGGTATAACCTTGATGACATATCGCAAAAATCCGAATATGTTAATCTTGCGGCAAAGGAATTTATAACAATAAAAAGTCCTGTGGAGCAGGAGCTTTACGTTAAAAAAATTTCTGCCGAAACTGGTGTTTCTGCCGAAAGCATATTTGCAGAAATGGCGAGGTTAAAAGCAATTGCAGATAAAAACAAGGAAATAAGCAGTTTTCGTTCTCAATCTGCAATACGAACATCTACTCCTGCTGATTTACAGCTTGCAAGATGTAAAAATGCTCAAAAGCTTGTGCTTAATATAATGTGCTACAACAAAAAGCAAGCCGAATATATTATGGAAAATCTCACAGAGTCAGATTTTGACGAGGAAACAGGCTCCATATTTTCAGCCATTAAGGCTATACGACAAAATGGTACAGAGCCTGATGCAAGGCTGCTCGTATCATCAATGGCAGACGTGGCGTTGGCTGCAGAAATACTGCATGACGACAAAAACATAGATGACCCTGAAAAAGCCGCAAGGCAATCTGTGGAAATAATTTTAAAATACAACGAAACCAGAAAAATGCGTAATTTGTTAAAAAACGACAGTTTATCATCAAAAGATAAGCTTAATCAGATAAATGAGGTTTTGAGTAACAAAGGAAAGGGTGGATATAATGGAAGCGAACAATAAGGACACAAATTCCACAAATAACAAGAAAAATATAATAAGAGATTTGCTGGAAAAGGGCAAAAAAAGAGGAATGCTTACTTACAAGGAAATCACAAACGCCTTGGAGGAAGTTGAGGTTGATTCTTCTCAGATAGATGCAATTTATGAAAATATCGAATCTATGGGTATTGAAGTTATAGGCAATATCGATGAAGAATTAGAAGCAATAAAGGAAGAGGAAACTGAAATTGACCTTACGATTCCTGAAGGTAATGCTCTTGACGACCGCGTAAGAATGTATCTTAAGGAAATAGGCAAGGTACCTCTGCTTACCGCAGAAGAAGAGCACGAACTTGCTCAGAGAATGTCTGAGGGTGACGAAGATGCTAAAAAACAGCTTTCCGAAGCCAACTTGCGTCTTGTTGTAAGTATTGCAAAAAGATATGTTGGTCGTGGAATGTTGTTCCTTGACCTTATTCAGGAGGGCAACCTTGGTCTTATAAAAGCCGTGGAAAAGTTTGATTATCAAAAGGGTTACAAATTCAGTACCTACGCAACCTGGTGGATAAGACAGGCTATTACAAGAGCAATTGCCGACCAGGCAAGAACCATCCGTATCCCTGTTCACATGGTAGAAACCATTAACAAGCTTATCCGTGTTTCCAGACAATTATTGCAGGAATTGGGCAGAGACCCATATCCTGAAGAAATTGCCAAGGAAATGAATTTGTCATTGGAAAAAGTAAGAGAAATACAGAAAATTGCCCAAGAACCTGTGTCGTTGGAAACTCCAATCGGCGAAGAGGAAGACAGTCATTTGGGTGACTTTATCCCCGACGATGACGCTCCGGCTCCTGCGGAAGCTGCATCATTCTCCTTGCTTAAGGAACAGCTTACAACTGTCCTTTCCACTCTTACACCTCGTGAAGAAAAGGTTTTAAGACTACGTTTTGGTCTTGATGACGGACGTGCAAGAACTCTGGAAGAGGTAGGAAAGGAATTTGAAGTTACGCGTGAAAGAATAAGACAGATTGAAGCCAAGGCGTTAAGAAAGCTTCGTCATCCAAGCAGGAGCAAAAAACTAAAGGATTATCTGGATTAATGGAATCAATAAGTCTTACGCCCAGATTACAATGTGTTGCAAATTGTATAAAAAAATGCAAATTGTTAGCAGATATAGGTACAGACCATGCTTATATTCCCATTTATGCGATACAAAATGAAATTTGTCAAAAAGCCATTGCAAGTGATGTGGTAGCAGGCCCCCTTAAAATTGCAACGGACAATATTTTATCCCACAATCTGGGAGATAAAATAACACCCCGCCTTGCAAACGGTCTTGATTCCGCAACAGGTGCAGATGTAATCGTAATCGCAGGTATGGGAGGCAAGCTTATTTGCAATATTTTAGATGCTAACATTGATATTGCAAAGCAAGCTGATTATCTTGTAATTCAGCCTATGACCTGCAGTTATGAATTAAGAAAATATCTGCACAATAATAATTTCAGAATAGCTGACGAGCGGCTTGCAAGAGAAGATGATAAAATATATGATATAATGGTTGTTGTACCGGGAAGTGAAGCTTACACTGATGAATTTCACTACCATATAGGAAAAAAACTGTTCGAGAACAACGATGTTTTGCTTGGAGAATACATAAGATTACGTGCAAAAGTAATTAAAAAACAAATTTCCGGTATGTGCAAATCAGAAAATGACCAAATAAGGCAAAGAGGAATTGACCTTAAAACCCTGTACAAAAGATTTATAAAGGAGGCTGACAATTATGACAAAGGTCGCTGATGTGTTAAGAGCCATGAAAACTCTGGCACCTGTTGAATTGGCGGAGGAATGGGATAATGTAGGCCTGCTTATAGGCAATAGCGAAAAGGAAGTACATAAGATATTAATTATGCTTGACCTTGACCAGCAAGGGCTTGATGAGGCATTAGAAGTAGGTGCAGATATGATTATAACCCATCACCCTGTCATAATGTCCGCAATTTCTTGTGTTACAGACCCATTGCTATTAAGTATTATAGAGAATAAAATCAATGTATGCTCTATGCATACAAATCTTGATAGTGCCGACGAGGGTGTAAACCAGGTTTTGGCTGAAACCATAGGGCTGTCAGACATTGAACCTATCGATTTTGACGGTGTGTTCGGCCGCACAGGGTACGTGGATGAATGTACATTGTCAGAGCTTATACAATCAATAAAATTAGCCCTGGATATCGAACACGTCAGATACGTCGGCAGTAAACGCAATAAAGTATGCAAGGTTGCACTTTTGGGAGGTGCAGGGGCAGACTTTATACCGAATGCAAAAATTGCAGGATGCGACGTTTATATAACTGCAGACTTAAAATATCATCAGGCACAAATGGCAGAGCGAATGGGCATAAACGTCATTGATGCAGGACATTTTGAAACAGAAAACCCCGTAATATATAAAATTGCACGATATTTAAGGGGAAATTTAGAGGACGTAGAGGTTATAACATCATTACGCAATAAAAGTTATATAAAATATGAGTAGGCCAGACAGTCGCGGTAGGTTGAAATATTACCTAACGAGGAAAGTCCGAGCTCCACAGGGCAAGGATGCCGGTTAACTGCCGGTGAAGGCGACTTTAAGGATAGTGCAACAGAAATAAACTACCGCATAGGCGGTACAGGTGGAAAGGTGAGGTAAAAGCTCACCGGCGACCGGGAGATCGGTCGGCCGTGTAAACCCCATCCGGAGCAACACCGACCGGGAATGACTGCCCGTCACATATTCCCAACGGGTGGCTTGAGCAATATAGTAATATATTGCCTAGAAAGATGGCTGTCTAATACAGAACTCGGCTTACAGACCTACTCATATTTTTGTATATTTTATACAATATTCGTCTTAATAACTGTGAATTTAATTGTTGACACAGACTTATATTTTATGATAAAATATTCAGTAGTATAAACAAGTATTTTTAGGGAGGTCTCTTTAATGGATTTTAAAACAAATTTTTCAGATATTGGTAACTGGCTAAGTAACCACACTGATATACTTATAATTGCAGGTATTTTGGCAATAATCAGTGCAATCGCTTGTGTTGTTATTACCAAAGCAAGAGCAGGCCTTATCGAAGACGTTGTTTTCGCAGGTGTTTTTGGTCTTGTATTCAACGTTATGGGCTTGTTATTTGTTATTTTCAGAAAGCCTGTATGGAACAACCTTGGCTGGATTCCTGTTGCTGTTGCCTGGTTCTTTATTGATGGTAATTTGGCATTGGCAATTATCCTTTGTACATACGCTGCTATTTGGGCTTATGCACAGCACAATTTAATTGAAAGAATTAAAGTTTCTGAAGACTAAATAATTTAAAAAAGGGATGAATTTTATCATCCCTTTTTATTTTTCAATAGCAATAATTCTATAATAAAAGACGGACTTATTTTAAGTCCGTCTTTTTAATTATTTAATGATATCAGTTCCCATAAATGGTCTTAAAACTTCAGGTATTGTTACAGAACCGTCTTCGTTCTGGAAATTTTCCAAAATACAAGCTACCGTTCTGCCTACAGCAACGCCGCTTCCGTTTAATGTGTGTACAAATTCTGGCTTTGAATCGGCTGTTCTCTTGAATTTGATATTTGCACGTCTTGCCTGGAAGTCTTCAAAATTAGAGCAAGAGCTGATTTCAACATATCTGCCATAGCTTGGCATCCAAACTTCTATATCATAGGTCATAGCAGAGCTAAAGCCTAAATCGCCTGTGCAAAGTCTTACTACACGATATGGGATACCCAACGCCTGAATAACCTTTTCGGCATCTAATGTAAGTGATTCCAATTCATCATACGATGTATCAGGGTTTGCAAATTTAACAAGCTCTACCTTGTTAAACTGGTGTTGACGTATAAGTCCTCGTGTATCACGTCCTGCAGAGCCCGCTTCTGCACGGAAGCACGCAGAATATGCACAATATTTAATTGGCAAATCCTCTGCTTTTAGTGTTTCATTTCTATGCATATTTGTAACAGGAACCTCCGCGGTAGGAATCAAGAAATAATCTGTTCCTGTAACCTTATAAGCATCCTCTTCAAATTTTGGCAGCTGGCCTGTTCCTACCATTGAATTTCTGTGTACCATATATGGTGGAAAAACCTCTGTATAACCGCTGTTTTTTGAATGATAATCCAAATAAAAATTATATACAGCACGTTCTAATCTTGCACCTAATCCCTTGTAGAATGTAAATCTTGAACCTGTAACCTTTGCAGCGGTATCTGCGTCTAATATACCAAGATTTTCACCTATGTCCCAATGAGCTTTTGGCTCAAAATCAAATTTTGTAGGTTCTCCCCATTTTCTGATTTCTACATTGTCCTGGTCGGAAAGACCTTTTGCAACTCTTTCGTTAGGAATATTAGGTATTGTAAGTACAATATTCTGTAGCTTTTCTTCTAATTCAGCAACCTTTGCATCAATGTCCTTAACTGTTTCTTTAATCTGATTCATCTCTTCAAAAATAGGAGCGACATCCTTGCCCTCTTTCTTTAGCTGTGGAATCTGCTTCGAAACAACATTCTGCTTGTTCTTTAATGCTTCAACCTCCTGCAAGAGCTCTCGTCTTTCCTTATCTATTTCCGCAAATTCTTTAAGGTCTAACTTGCCCCCACGGCTTTTTATTGCATCTATTACCCTTTGTGGCTCACTTCTTAGTAATTTAATGTCTAACATTTGCTTTTCCTCCTAATATAAAGTAGTTTAATTCAATTTTTGTAACAGATTATTATAAACTATAATATCTTCTTCATTTAAATTTTCAATTTTTACA
>JAZSKK010000028.1:0-5540 GCA_045534795.1 Clostridia bacterium
CATCTGATGCAGTAGTATGCACATGAAGGTCAATCATTCTCGTCATTTTTATTTCTCCTTCAAAATTTTCTTAAGTTCATCCATAAAAGTATTTACGTCTCTGAATTGTCTGTAAACTGATGCAAAACGTACATAAGCTACCTCGTCAATACTCTTAAGCTCGTTCATTACCATTTCTCCTATTTCAACAGAAGAAATTTCACGTTTCAAAGCATTTTGAATACTTGTTTCAATGTTATCTACAACAGTTTCAAGCTGACCGATTGTAACAGGACGTTTTTCACAAGCTCTTAAAAGACCAGTCAATAATTTTTGTCTGTCAAACTGTTGTCTTGTCTTATCTTTTTTCACAACAACAAGCGGAATATTTTCCACCTTCTCATATGTAGTAAATCTTTTGCCGCATTCCAGACATTCTCTTCTTCTTCTTATTGAGCTGCCATCATCAGCTGACCTGGAATCAATAACTTTACTTTCAATATGTCCGCAAAATACACAACGCACAAATATCACCATCCGTTTTAAATTTTGAAAACAGATACATAAATGCTAATGGTTTTTGTATCTTTTTATACATTATATCACATATTTTTTAAAATTACAAACAAAAATCTACAAATATTATGTCATCTCCGATTTTTTTAATATCCCGCCAGGCTATAACGTGCTCATTATGGCGTGAAAAAATGCCCCAAAAGCCTGTTTTATATGGAACTACCAATGCTTCAACCTTACCTGTTTCAAAGTTAAATTCCACATCACATACATATCCCATACGACTTCCATCACTGATATTTATTATTTCCTTATCCCTGAGTTTTGTAAATCTGCACATAATGTTCACCTCATATAATAATATGTTACATAACAAAAAATAAATGCTCAAAAATATTTATAATTCTAATATATATGTATGGGGGTGTTTTTTTGAAAAACCTTTATAACAAACATAAGTGTCATATAATATATTCAATAAAAGTTAAATGCCAAAAAATTGTTTTAATATTTTTATTAATTACTTTTAATATTTCCTTCTGGATTACATTTATAAATGTTGAGAAAAATTTCAAGCCTACGGTAACAGCACTTTCAACATCATATTCCAACACTTATACTGTTTCTGTAATCAATAAGTCTATCAAAGAAATAACAGATAATAAAATAAATTATTCTGACCTTTGACAGATTAATAAAAATGATAAAGGAGAAATTATATCTGTTACAACAAACACAAGTGTAATTAACAACATAAAACTAAAACTGTCAGATAAAATCATTGAAAATTTACATAATAAAAGTTCCCAGGAACTTGGTATCCCAATAGGAAACCTCACAAAATCATATATATTTTCAGGACGTGGTCCAAAAATACCTATTAGAGTAATGACAGCCTCATCCCCCAAAATTGTTGTTGACAGTAAATTTGAATCAGCAGGCATTAACCAGACCAAGCACAAGATTTCTCTTATTACAACAGTAGAAATACATATAGTTCTCCCATACGAAACACTGACAACTACCGTATCTTCCGAGTCGTTGATTTGTGACACAATAATAATTGGTAATGTACCTAATGTTTATGTTTCCAAATAGTTGTAAAAAATTTAAATATATGTTAGAATATAGTATATGTTTAAAAATACGGAGGACTACCATGAAAAAATATATGGAAGAACTTGTAAAAAAAATTGAACAACACAGCTATGATTATTACGTACTTGATAATCCGTCAATTACCGACTTTGAATATGACAAACTTATTCATGAGCTTATGGATTTAGAACAAAAATATCCTGAATACAAAATAAGTAATTCACCTACCGAGCGTGTAGGTGGAAAAGTATTGGAAGGCTTTGAAACTGTTACACACACCGTACCTATGGAAAGCCTTAATGACGCATTTTCAAAATCCGAGCTTGATGATTTTGATAAGGCTGTACGCAAAATTATTGAAAAACCCGAATACGTTGTTGAAATGAAAATTGACGGACTATCAGTTTCGTTGGAATATAAAGATGGTGAATTTTTCAGGGGTTCTACAAGAGGAGACGGGGTTGTAGGTGAGGATGTAACCCAAAATCTTAAAACAATAAAAGCCATACCTCTTCGTCTTACAGAAAAAATACCTTACCTTGAAGTACGAGGCGAGGTTTATATGCCTGTTTCAAGCTTTATTGAGCTTAATACCAAACGTGAGGAACAGGAACTTCCTTTGTTTGCCAACCCACGAAATGCTGCAGCAGGCTCGTTAAGGCAGCTCAACAGTAAAATAACTGCTGAACGTAATCTTAATATATTTATTTTCAACATTCAGCAAATTCAGGGGAAAGAATTTTACAACCACAAAGAATCTTTGGACTATCTAAAGGATTTAGGATTTAAAGTTAGCCCAACATACGAAATTTTTAACTCCATTGATGATGCCTATTCTAAAATACAGGAAATTGGCAACAAACGAGGTGAGCTAGGTTTTGATATCGACGGCGCAGTAATAAAAATCAATGATTTTAATAACCGCAAAATTCTAGGTAGTACCGCAAAAGCTCCAAGATGGGCTATTGCATACAAGTATCCTGCAGAACAAAAACAAACAAAACTTTTAGATATAACAATTCAGGTAGGCAGAACAGGTGTGCTTACTCCTACTGCCGAGCTTGAACCTGTTAAAATAGCCGGTTCTACTGTAAGCCGTGCAACCTTGCATAATATTGACAATATAAATAACAAGGATATTCGCATAGGTGATACTGTAATAATACAAAAGGCAGGTGATATTATACCTGAAGTTGTTGAGGTTGTTGCAGATAACAGAACAGGCAACGAAATACCATATAAAATGCCTGAAAAATGTCCTGTATGCGGTACCGTAGTTGTACGAGAGGCTGATGAGGCAGCTACAAGGTGTGTAAACCCTGAATGTCCTGCTCAAAAAATCCGCAATATTATCCATTTTGCAAGCAAGGATGCTATGGATATAGACGGCCTTGGTCCTGCATTAATTGAACAGCTTGCAGATTTGGATTTGATTAAGAGTCCTGCGGATTTGTACTATTTAAAATATGAGGATTTGGTAGATATTGAACGTATGGGTGTAAAATCTGCCAACAATCTTTTAAAAGCTATTGAAAATTCGAAAAATGCCGGTCTAGAAAGGGTAATATTTGCATTGGGTATAAGAAATATCGGCAGTAAAGCAGGAAAAGTCCTTGCTGAAACCTTTGGTGATATTGATTCTCTGTCAGAAGCATCTGAAGAAAAGCTTACTAAAATTGAAGATATAGGCCCTATAATGGCAAAAAGCATTGTAAACTTCTTTTCAAGTAATGGTGCCATAGACATAATACAAAAATTACGTTTTGCAGGGGTTGACCTGACATACTCAAAAAAATCCACTGATAACAGATTTGAAGGTATGACCTTTGTATTGACAGGAACACTGCCAACATACTCAAGAGATGAGGCATCTGAAATAATAGAGGGCTTTGGAGGCAAAACCTCTTCCTCTGTTTCAAAAAATACAAGTTATGTGCTTGCAGGTGAAAAGGCAGGCAGTAAGCTTGCAAAGGCACAGCAATTAGGAGTAAAAATAATTGACGAAAACGAATTTATTTCTTTAATTCAATAATTGAAATTTTATTTTTAATAGTGTATAATTAATATTTGGTAAATATTCCAAGGAAGGATGATACAAATGAAAATCACAACAGATGAAGTAAAATATGTTGCAAATCTTGCAAAGCTCTATGTTGACGAAAATGAAGCCGAAAAGCTTACAAGCGAAATGGAAAGTATAATTAACTTTGCCGATATGCTTGCAGAAATTGATACACAAAGCATTGCTCCTACAAATCACGCCATGAAGGTACAAAATGTTTTCAGAGAAGATGTGGTTACACCTTCTTATGACCAAAAGGATATATTAAAAAATGCTCCGTCACAGGAAGGCGGATGCTATCTTGTACCAAAGGTTGTTGAATAGGAGGGTTGAAAATGGAATTATTTAAATTAACTGCCCACGAGCTTTCAGATAAGCTTAAGGCAAAAGAAATATCAAGTACTGAAATAACAAAGTCTGTTATTGAACGTATAGAAAATGTTGAAAACAAAATAGACAGCTATATAACCAAAACACATAGTCTGGCTTTGGAAACAGCAAAAATTGTTGATAAAAAAATAGCCGACGGTGATGAAATTGCTCCATTGGAAGGTATTCCTATGGCTATTAAAGATAATATATGTACTGAAGGCATAAAGACAACCTGTGCTTCCAGAATGCTGGAAAATTTTATTCCTCCCTATGATGCATTTGTTGTAAAAAAATTAAAGGAAATTAATGCCCCTGTACTTGGAAAGCTTAATATGGACGAGTTTGCAATGGGCTCATCTACTGAAAACTCATACTTTAAGAAAACCAAAAATCCTTATGACATCAACAAGGTTCCAGGCGGGTCATCGGGTGGTTCAGCAGCCTCTGTAAGTGCTGACACAGCCGTATATACACTTGGTTCTGATACAGGTGGTTCTATACGCCAACCTGCATCCTTCTGCGGTGTTGTAGGACTAAAGCCAACTTACGGTCTTGTATCAAGATTTGGTCTTGTTGCATTTGCATCATCACTTGACCAGATTGGACCACTTACAAAGGATGTTACCGACTCTGCAATGGTTTTGAATCTTATTGCCGGACATGACAGTATGGACAGTACATCTATTAGTATTCCTAAAGAAGATTATACAAAGGCATTGGTTAACGATGTCAAGGGAATGAAAATCGGTATCCCTAATGACTATATTGGTGAAGGCATTAACGAGGATGTAAAAAATGCCATCCTAAAGGCTATTGAAACATATAAGTCACTTGGTGCAGAGGTTGAATTTTTTGATATGAAAGCGTCAAAATACGCTTTGCCTGCATATTACATTATATCCTCCGCAGAAGCAAGCTCTAACCTTGCAAGATATGACGGCATCAAATACGGTTACAGAACTGACAGCTTTGAAAACCTTGATGATTTATACAAAAAAACACGTAGCGAAGGCTTTGGCAAAGAAGTTAAACGCAGAATTATGCTTGGTACTTATGCTTTAAGCTCCGGTTATTACGATGCTTATTATAAAAAAGCACAACAGATAAGAACAGTTATAAAAAATGACTTTGATGCTGCTTTTGAAAAATATGACTTCATACTTACTCCTACTGCACCAACAACTGCATTTAATATAGGCTCAAAGACAACAGACCCATTACAGATGTATCTTGAGGATATTTGTACAGTATCTATCAATATTGCAAGTGTTCCTGCAATATCAATACCTTGCGGATTTGATAAGGATAATATGCCTATTGGTATGCAGCTTATAGGTAAGGCATTCAGCGAATCTACACTACTAAAAGCAGCATATACCTTTGAACAGAATACAGATTTATCTAAAATTCGTCCACAGTTATAAAAAGGGGTGAAAAAAATGAATTTTGAAACAGTAATTGGTCTGGAAGTTCATGCAGAACTTGCAACAGACACTAAAATATATTGCGGATG
>JAZSKK010000153.1:0-5183 GCA_045534795.1 Clostridia bacterium
GAAAAAGGCATATATCGACTATCCTATGTGGGTTATTGTAAACCGAGCATTGCCAAACGTTCGAGACGGATTAAAGCCGGTACATAGAAGAATATTGTACGCTATGTACGAGGGTGGTTATACATCAGACAAGCCGTATAAAAAATGTGCAGCTACTGTCGGGGATGTGCTTGGTAAGTATCATCCTCACGGCGACGCAGCGGTTTATGATGCATTGGTGCGTATGGCACAGGACTTTTCTTTAAGATATCCTTTGGTAGATGGTCACGGTAACTTTGGTTCCGTAGATGGTGACCCTGCTGCTGCATATCGTTATACAGAAGCCCGTATGAGCAAAATCGCTATGGAAATGCTTACGGATATTGAAAAGGATACAATAGATACACAGCCTAACTATGACGAACAATGGCAGGAGCCTACTGTTTTGCCTTCACGTTTCCCATCACTTTTGGTAAACGGCTCTTCGGGTATTGCCGTAGGTATGGCAACAAACATCCCTCCTCATAATATGGGGGAGGTCATTGATGGCATTAATGCGTTAATAGACGACCCCGATATTACTATCGAGGAGCTTATGAATTATATTAAGGGACCTGACTTTCCTACAGCCGGCCTGATTTTGGGTAAAAGCGGTATTCGTTCTGCTTATACAACAGGCAGAGGAAGAATTATAATGCGCGCAAGGGCAGAAATAGAGCCAATGAGCGACACCAAGGAAAGAATTGTTGTAACAGAGCTTCCTTATCAGGTTAATAAAGCTAAGCTTATTGAGAAAATTGCGGACCTGGTACACGAAAAACGTATAGAAGGAATTTCTGATATTCGTGATGAATCCGACCGTGAGGGTATGCGTATGGTTATCGAACTTAAACGTGACGCAAACTCTACAATTATACTTAACCAGCTTTATAAATATACACAGATGCAGGAAACCTTTGGTGCAAATATGCTTGCTCTTGTAAACGGAGAGCCTAAAACTCTTAATCTTAAGGAAATGCTGGATAATTACGTTCGTTTCCAGGAAGAGGTTATTGTCCGCAGAACAAAGTTTGATAAGAAAAAGGCGGAAGAACGTGCTCATATCCTTGAAGGCTTGCGTATAGCACTTGACCATATTGATGATGTTATCAATACAATCCGTAACAGCTACGATACAGCTAAACAGGACTTGATGGAAAAATTTGGTCTTTCCGATGTTCAGGCACAGGCGATTTTGGATATGCGTCTTGCCAGACTTGCAGGCATTGAGCGTGAAAAAATTGATGCAGAATATAATGACTTGATGGCCAAAATCGAATATCTTACATCTGTGCTTAATGATGAAAATCTTGTTAAACAGATTGTAAAGGACGAATTAGAGGTTATCAGGAAGAAATTCGGTGACGAAAGAAGAACAGAAATTACAAATAACTTTGATGAACTTGATATAGAGGACCTTATTGAGGAAGAGGAAAGTGTAATCACGTTAACACACTTCGGTTACGTTAAGAGATTACCTTCAGACACCTATAGGGCACAAAAACGTGGTGGCAAGGGTGTAATTGGCTTGCAGACAAGAGAAGAGGACTTTGTAGAAACTATTCTTACCTGCTCAACTCACGATTATTTGTTGTTCTTTACAAATAAGGGAAGAATGTATAAGCTAAAGGCTTACCAGATACCTGAAGGTGGACGTACCGCAAAGGGTACGGCTATTGTAAACCTTCTTCAGCTTGAAACCAACGAAAAGGTTACAGCTACTATTCCGATTAAGGAATTTGAAGAAGGCAAATACCTTGTTATGATGACACGAAACGGTACTATTAAAAAGACCTCTCTTACAGAATATGATACTGCACGAAAAGGCGGTATCCGTGCCATTGAACTTGATGAGGATAATGACCTTATTAACGTAATACTTACTGATGGAACTATGTCACTTATTATTGGTACTCATAATGGTAATGCTATAAGATTTGACGAAAACGATGTAAGACCAATGGGACGTATTGCCCGAGGGGTACGCGGTATCAAGCTTTCAGGCGATGATTATGTTGTAGGAATAAGTGTATGCCGTGACGATGGTGAGGTTTTGGTAGTTTCTGAATACGGCTTCGGAAAGCGTACAAGCCTTGATGAATATAAAATTCAGGCTCGTGGCGGTAAGGGTGTTACTTCATATAAGATTTCTGACAAAACAGGTAATGTGGCAGGTATCCATATTGTAGATGATAATAATGATATTATGCTTATTACAAGCGAGGGCGTTATTATCCGTATGGCGGCTGCAGACATTAACACATTTGGAAGAGTAACAAAGGGCGTAACTATGATGCGTCTTGATGACGGCGTTAAGATAGTGGGCGTCGCACTTGCGGAACACGCTGAACCTGAAGAAGAAACTGCAGAAGAACAGACTGTTCAAAATATCGAAGAAACAGTAGAGTAATAAGGGGGTTTTCGTATGATAAATGAAAATTTGAAGAATTTAACAGATGATGAGGTTATAAATATTATTAATAAAATTGTAACCGATAATGAAGATACTGAGCTTGCAGATTTAAAGCTTATATTGGCAGAGGCCTCCGGAAGAAAGCTGGAAAAAAAATATATAAATATAATTGCGGAGAGAATTAAGGCAAAAATCCAGCCCGAGCCTGTTGAAGCAAAAAGAAAAACAGAACCTAAGGCAAAGCCTGTTGCTCAGGAACCTTTAAAACCTACTTTTGATGATATTTACAACATTCCCCAAGAGGACGAAGAAGAGGAAGAATATGACAAATATCCTGTACTTTCATTCCTTACAGGTCTTTACAGGGCTTTTGCGTGGATTTTCCTTGTAGGCATTATTGTTTTGGCGGGTATGGTTTCATTAATTATGTTTAAAGACAACCTGATAGCTGTTTGCGGTATAATGTTTGGCTCAATAGTTTTAGCTATAATAATGCTTATTGCTTTTTACAGTATGTCTGAGAAAATAAAAATCAGCATCGATATAGAAAAGCATTTAAGAGATTTACTCGACAAATAAAATTTATATAAGGACGAACTAATTGTTCGTCCTTTACGTTGTCCTGTTAAAAACTTTACATAATTTATAAGAATTAAGTGAGGGTACTTTATGAATAGAAAATACAAGTCTATCCTTTTTGATATAGACGGAACATTAATTTTTTCCCACAGAGGTTTGGTTGGGGGTTATAAATATGCTATGGAAAACCTTGGGTTACCTATGCCTGATGATGCAACTTTGAAAAAGTGTATGGGGCCTGCTCCAAGAGTTTCGTTAAAAGAGGTTTTAAATGTTCCTGATGACAAGCTGGAGCTTGCATACATATTAAACAGAGGATACGTTTACACAAAAGGATATGGTGAATTTGATATTATTGAGGGTATGGATGACCTTGTAAAGGAGCTTTATGAGGCAGGGTATAAGCTATATACAGCCTCTACAAAGGTGGAATGGATATGTGAGCTATGTCTGAAAAAAATGGGCGTCCTTCAATATTTCGAAAAGGTATGTGCCGCAAGCAATGACGGCGTAACAAGGTATTTAAAGGAAGATGTTATAGAATATGCAAAAAAATGCGGTGCAGAGGATACTATTATAATCGGCGACCGCAAATTTGATATAGATGCAGGAAAAAATTGCGGAATAGACACAATGGGCATAACCTTTGGTTACGGAACTAAGGAGGAAATTTGTGAACATAATCCTACTTATATATGTGATTCCATTGATGAAATAAGAAAAATTTTATTATAATACATAAAAAGGGTGTAGCAAATAATTTTGCTACACCACATTTTTTATTTATATATGTTTTCACTTATGTCATAACGCGGAGCTACCGAAAGCATTACGTCTTTACCCAACTGAAAACCACCAAATTCAAGTTCTCTGGCAACTTCCGAAAAAGCAATTTCAGGGGAATTGTTTTCATTACTCAAATGTCCAAGCATAATGTGTCTTGTGCCATTTTTTGCAAGATAAGCCGCCAGTGTTCCGGCATCCTTATTTGCCAGATGTCCATTATCTCCTGCAATTCTGTTTTTCAGGTTTTGCGGATAAGGCCCTGTTTGCAACATGTGTTCATCGTAATTTGCTTCTAATATAACTGCATCACATCCTGTAAGACTGTCTGTTATTCTGTCAGTTATATGCCCAATGTCAGTAGCTACGGCAAATTTTTTGTTTTCCGCCTCTATTATGTATCCGGTAGGTTGATGTGCGTCGTGTGGTATGTCAAAAGGGGTAATTCTTATATCGCCGATTTCACAGGAATTGTTTTTTGCAAATTTAGACACATTTTCGGCTTTTATTTTGCCGATTTCCATACCATCCCATGTACCTTCACTTGCAAGAATAGGAATATCAAATTTCCGTGACATTATTCCCACTCCGCTTGTATGGTCAATATGCTCGTGGGTAACCAATATTTTGTCAATGTCGTATGGGTCAACGCCTATATCATTTAAATAAGCGGTAATTTTTTTACCGCTTATTCCGCAATCTATTAAAATTTTTGTCTTATTACAGCAAAACAATATACAGTTTCCGCTGCTGCCGCTTACTATAGATTGAAATTTAATCATAGAGCAACACCTTGTTCAGGAGCAGTAAGGTCATCAGATTTCCTAACAATCTGTGCACCTAATGCCTGAAGCTTACTCTCAAAATTTTCATATCCTCGGTCTATGTATTTAAGATTATACACTTCCGTAACACCGTTTGCTACCAGTGCAGCAATAACCATACTTGCACCTGCGCGTAAATCCGTAGCCTTAACGGTAGCACCAGTAAGTCTTGAAACCCCTTCTATCATAGCAACTCTTCCATCTACGTTTATAACAGCACCCAGTCTGCGTAATTCCTCAACGTACTGGAATCTGTTGTCCCACACGCTTTCAGTAACAATAGAATTACCCTCTGCAACGGACAAAAGTGCTACTATTTGGGGTTGTAAATCTGTAGGAAAACCCGGGTATGGCAAGGTTTTAACATTTGCTTTTTTAAGAGGTTTTGTACGTGAAACCAAAATGCTGTCATCAAATTCCTGAACATCTGCACCCATTTCCTCAAGCTTTGAAGACAAGCTTTCCATATGCTTAGGGATTACATTCTTAACCAGAACATTTCCGCCTGTTGCCGCAGCAGCTATCATAAAAGTTCCTGCTTCAATCTGGTCCGGAATAATGGAATA
>JAZSKK010000065.1:0-2216 GCA_045534795.1 Clostridia bacterium
GATAATGGTGCGTATACATATTTTGGGGCAAAAAATGAACTGAAAAATGGTGTGTTGTTCGGGATTTGCTCTGGTGGTGAAACACGTTCAAAATTAAATAATGAATCACTTGTTCTGACATATCAGGGGCTTGGCGAAGAATTACTCGGGCACAATATAGTTGTTTTGAGAAATGCTGTAGGGCAGGGGTATGCAGTAGAATTTGCACTTAATTGTCCCAAAGAGGGAAATGATATACGAAATATTTACAACCTCGACTCATATCTTAAGGAAATCTCGGATTTGCTGGCAAAATATCCTGTTGTACCTTTGTATTTAAGATTTGCAGCAGAATTTGATGTGTGGACTATACCAACAACGCCCGAAGAATTTATACCTGCATACAGATATGTAGCTGACTATTTTCACAGGAGAAATCCAAATGTGGCTATAGTGTGGAGTGTTAATCACGCCTCGGGTTGGTTTGTTGACATAGATGACTATTATCCCTAAGATGAATATGTGGAAGGGATAGGTATTTCGTTATATTCGCAAAAATATTTTAACGGTGATAAAAATGCTTCGGAAATTAATGAAATTGCCTTTAAAACGGGCATCAATTCCAACCCTGTAATTGCCGTAAAGGACATTGTGGAAACATACGGTGACAGAAAGCCGATAATGATTGCTGAAAGCGGGTGCGGACACGAAATAGTATTTACGGGAGAAGATACAACCGAATTTGCCCTGAAAAGGCTTAAGGAGCATTATGCGTATTTGCCGATGGTATATCCACAAATCAAGGTTATAGCATATTTTGACCATTATGTGGTGGCTAACTATTCTAAAAATGATTACAGGCTTTCGTCAAACAGACAACTTCAGGATGAATATTTACAGCTTACAAAAGGACAAAGATTTGTGCAGGATTCTTACGAAAACTCCGTTTCCTTTTGTTACAGGATGATTAGCGACGGAATATCCGTAGAGTCCGTATTCCCCGTATCCTGTTTTGCTTACAAATATGGGGCCGATGTTCAAAGCGTCACATATTTTATTGACGGTAAATATGTGGGAATTGCGGTTGAAGCTCCTTTTACAGCTATGGTGGATGCCTCGGATTACACGGGACGACGTAAGCTTAAGGCTGTTGCGTTGTTTGGTGACGGGCAAACCCTTGTAACGGAATCGGACATTTATATAAACAGCGCCCCCGATGATATAACTGTGGAAATTTCAGGTGAAAAAGTGTATTTTGACCAGCAACCATTGTTGTATAACAACCGTACAATGGTGCCTATGCGTAAAATTTTTGAAGAGTTGGGTGCAACTGTTGCTTGGGATAACAACACCAAAACCGTAACGGGTAAAAAAGGTGACAGAACAGTTAAGGTTACGGTTGGGCAGAATAAGATGTATGTAAACAATAAGGAATATACCCTGGATACTGCACCTGTGGTTGTTTCAGGCAGAACACTTGTTCCTGTAAGAGCCATTGCGGAAGGGCTTGGCTGCAAAGTAAAGTGGGATGAAAACAAATCATTGGTCAAAATAACTCCACCTGTTCGAAATTGGTCGTCGTGGAGTGAAGTTATGCCTGATTATGTGGATGATGATATGTACTATATTGAAGAAAGAACGGAATATAAATATCGTACAAAAGAGTATTTCCAATCCAGATATGGTTCTACGGATGCTATTAATTATGTCAAAACCGATGTTTCGTACGGGTCGTGGAGCAGTTGGCAGAATGAACGCATAGAGCCAGTAGGGGGAAAGCTTGAGGTGGAAACAAGAAGAATAAGCAATCCTGTAAGATACCACTATGCACACTGGTGTACGGGGAATCTTTCTGATAGCTCAAAGCGTTATCGTACAAGCAACGGAAAATGGTGTGACGAAGCAATATATCATGACCTCGGATGGTTCGATTATCCACTGGCGTATTCGCAGGACAGTACAGATGATTATGCGTATGTGGTAGATGGAAAAGTACAACGTTGTTCCAATTCCTGTTACAGATGGTATCTTGTGGATACATCAGGTGGTGATTATACTCAATACAGAAGCAGAGAGGTAATACAAACACATACTTTCTGGGAGTGGAGTGATTGGACGGATTACAGCACAAATAATCCGTACAAAAGCTACAGCTCATATGAAATTGAGGTGAAAAACAGGAAAATGTACAGATATAAGGAAAAATAAAATTTGTACGCAGGTTCATTTGTCGAATT
>JAZSKK010000247.1:0-2488 GCA_045534795.1 Clostridia bacterium
ATTTAAAATAAAAAATGTACAATATTTTTGAAAATTGCTGTGCAATTTGCACTAAAAAGTACAAAAAAATATATATATGTTTATTTTTTGACTTAAAAATGATATAATCTATTGAGCAAATTATGAATGCGAGGAAAAATTATGAGTATTATTGAAATTATTTTTATAGGTATGGGGCTGGCAATGGATGCATTTGCTATTGCTGTTTCCGGAGGAATGAATTTAAAAAAGGTCAAGGTATTTGACGCTTTGAGAGTGGCAGTTTGTTTCGGTATATTTCAGGCTTTGATGCCGTTTTTGGGATGGATTGCTGCAGGTTCGTTATTCAGTACATATATTGAAAAATTTGACCGATGGATAGCTCTTATATTATTAGGCTATATTGGCGGAAAAATGCTTTATGACAGTATTTTCAAAAAAGAAAACAATGAAGGAACTGATATTACAAATATTTTGACACTCCTTATACTTGGTATCGCAACAAGTATTGATGCACTTATGGTTGGAGTTACTTTTGTATCAGACTTTAAAGGTTTAGAAATTATTAACCCAACATCCATTATTGGAATAACAACATTATTAATTTCCTTCTGCGGTGTTTATTTAGGGAAAAAATTCGGCGATATTTTAGGAAATAAATCAACAATTGCAGGCGGCATAATCTTAATATTAATTGCTCTTAAAATATTCTTTTTCTAACTTAAAAAAATAATTAAAAACTCCTGTGGATTAATCCACAGGAGTTTTTTTATTCAAATATTTGTAAGGAATTATTCGAATAACTTACTGTATTTTGACCAATGTTCATACTTTTCTTTAGCCTGAGCTTCAGCAGCCTTGAACAATTCTTCAGCCTTTTCAGGGAACTTACGAGCCAATGAGCTATAACGAACTTCGTTCATAATAAAGTCATTGTATGATGCTGTAGGTTCTTTAGAATCCATCTGGAATGGGTTCTTACCTTCTGCAGCAAGAGTTGGGTCAAATCTGAATGTATGCCAGTAACCAGCAAGAACAGCGTTCTTGATAACTTTCTGTGTATCTGTCATACCGCCCTTAATACCATGGTTAATACATGGAGCATAACCTATAATCAATGAAGGACCGTTGTATGCAACAGCTTCTTTGATAGCTTTAACAGTCTGGTTAGCGTCATAACCCATAGCAACCTGTGCTACGTAAACATAACCATAAGACATAGCAATTTCAGCAAGGTTCTTCTTCTTGATTGGCTTACCACCAGCAGCAAACTGTGCAACGGCACCAGTAGGTGTAGATTTAGAAGCCTGACCGCCTGTGTTAGAGTAAACTTCAGTATCAAATACCATAACGTTTACATCTTCGCCTGAAGCAAGAACGTGGTCAAGACCACCGAAACCGATATCGTATGCCCAACCGTCACCACCGAATATCCAAACTGCTTTTTTAGACAAGTATTCTTTCATATCAAGAATTTCTTTAGCAGCTTCGCATCCGCAAGCTTCCAAAGCAGCAACAAGTTTCTTTGTAGCACCAGCGTTAGCATTAATATCGTCATAAGTTGCTTTCCATTCTGCAACTGCAGCTTTAACGTCAGCATTTTCAAGCTTTTCAAGCTTTTCAGCAAGACGTGCTCTCAACTGTTTAGCAATCACCGGCATAACAAAACTGTGTTCAGCGTTGTCTTCAAACAATGAGTTAGCCCATGCAGGACCATGACCTTCGTGGTTTACTGTGTATGGAGTTGAAGGAGCAGAACCTGCCCAGATTGATGAACAACCTGTTGCGTTAGAAATATATGTTCTGTCACCACAAATCTGTGTAACCAATTAAGCGGTGGGTTGTTCACCACACCCAGCACAAGCACCTGAGAATTCAAGTAATGGCTGACGGAACTGTGAGTTCTTAACATTAAGTGGAGCATTAATAACATCTTCTTTAACAGATGTTTTAACACCATACGCAAAGATAGCCTGTTCTTCCATCTGTGAAGCAAGCGGCTTCATTGAAAGAGCCTGTACCTTTTCAGGGCAAACCTTTGTACAGTTACCACAACCTGAACAATCAAGAGGTGATACAACCATAGCAAATTTATATTGTGGCTTACCTGTCATAGGTTTCATCTTCATACCTGCAGGAGCATTTGCAGCTTCTTCCTCTGTCAATACGATAGGACGAATTGCAGCATGAGGACATACAGCAGCACACTGGTTACACTGAATACACTTGTCAACATCCCATTCAGGAACATCCACAGCGATACCACGTTTTTCGTATGCAGCCATACCCTGTGGCAAGTGACCATCTACCATATCCATAAATGTAGATACAGGAAGCTTGTTACCTCTCTGTGCAGTACATGGTTCCAAAATATTCTTAACAAATGCAGGAACATCACATTCTAACGCATTATTTTCTTCAACTGCATTCTTCCAATCAGCAGGAACAGCAACTTCTTTAACATTTTCAGCACCAAGTGTAATAGCCTGGTGGTTCATGTTAACAATGC
>JAZSKK010000015.1:0-5607 GCA_045534795.1 Clostridia bacterium
TTCTGTCTGACAAGCTTTCAGCCTCTTCCATATAGTGGGTTGTGAGTATTATTGTTATTTTTCCTTTTAAATTTTCAATGACAGACCACAATTCCCTTCGAGCAATTACATCAAGACCAAGGGTAGGTTCATCTAAAAATAATATTTTGGGTTCGTTAATTAAAGAAATTGCAATAGAAACCTTTCTTTGCCATCCTCCGGATAAAGTTTTTGCTTTCTGATTTAGCACTTCGTCAAGTTTGAATATTTTAACTAATTCATTTATTTTTTCCTGCTTGTTTGGAATTTGATATACTCCCGCCATAAATTCCAGATTTTCCTTTACAGAAAGGTTGGGAGCAATAGCGGTTTCCTGAGGGGATACATTTAGTATCTCTTTTATTTTCTGTCGGTCTTTTAATATATCCAATCCATTAATTTTAATTTCACCGTCAGTTGGTAAAATCAGCGTTGACAGCATTTTGATTGTGGTTGTCTTTCCGGCACCGTTTGTACCAAGCAGAGCAAACAACTCACCTTGATTTATCTTCAGATTAATGCCATTTACCGCTGTTTTTTCTTTATATCTTTTAGTTAAATTCCTTGTTTCAACTGCGAGCATCTAAAGTCCCCTCCTAACAAAATACCATTTGATTTCATTTATCAATATCACCGAAAATATGCTTAATATAATCCTGTTGCACTGCTTTTGGGAGAATTGCTATTCCCCTCTCAATATCCCCAAGAACCAAAATTTCTTCACCAGGATGTAGCTCAAACATTTCTCTTGCTTCCTTTGGAATAACAAACTGTCCCTTTTCGCCTATTTTAACCATCCAGGCATATTTACCTTTATGTATATTCATATTTGCATCTCCTTTGTATGATTAGTATGATTAATCATACCACAATGTTATATACTTGTCAATAGATATGTTATTGTTTTGAGTTACAAACTGATTTTCACTAAAAAACATAATTTTTAAAAATATTTTACGTAAATAAATACAAAATGACGCAGAATAATTGACTATAAACCGTTGTTATGGTACAATATTTCATATATGCGATGCTGATGATTTATCAAAACAAACGGCATTTTAAAGAAAATAATAAAGATAAAATGATGTCATACATTTTAAAATAAAGGAGATTGAAGATAAATGAAACTTGGAATCGTAGGATTGCCTAACGTGGGCAAAAGTACACTTTTTAATGCAATAACAAAGGCGGGTGCAGAATCTGCAAACTACCCCTTTTGTACAATAGAGCCTAACGTAGGCATTGTAAGCGTACCTGACGAAAGACTTGACGTACTTGCAAAAATGCATAATTCTGCAAAGATAATTCCGGCAGTTATTGAGTTTGTTGACATTGCAGGCCTTGTAAAGGGTGCAAGCCGAGGAGAAGGCCTTGGCAACAAATTTTTGTCACATATCCGCGAGGTTGACGCAATAGTACACGTTGTACGTTGCTTTGAAGACAAAAATATTGTACACGTTGACGGAAGTGTAGATTCTATACGCGATGTTGAAACTATTGAATTAGAGCTTATATTTGCAGACGTGGAATCTGTGGAAAAGAGAATTGACCGTTCCAAGAAAAATGCAAAGGGCGGGGATAAAAAATTCCTTGCAGAGGTAAACTTTTTTGAAAGAGTAAAGGCTCATCTTGAAGGCGGTAATCCTGTTAGAACTATGGATATGTCAGATGATGAAAAGGAAATGATGAAGGACGTATTTCTCCTTACAACAAAACCGGTGATATTTGCGGCAAACGTTTCAGAGGACGAGCTTTCAGGGGGATATAAGGATAACAATAACTTTAAAAGATTAAGTGAATTTGCAATGGACAAGGGTTGCGAAATTATACCAGTTTCCGCAAGAATTGAAGAGGAAATTTCACAGCTTGATGACGAGGAAAAAACAGAATATCTTGCAGATCTTGGCATTGAAGAATCAGGCTTGGACAGACTTGTACGTGCAAGCTACAAACTGTTAGGTCTGATAAGCTACCTTACAAGCGGTGAGCCTGAAACAAGAGCCTGGACCATTGTAAACGGCACAAAGGCTCCGCAGGCAGCAGGCAAAATACACACAGACTTTGAACGTGGATTTATCCGTGCAGAGGTTGTGGCTTATGACGACCTTGTAGAGTGCGGAAACCTTGTTGCAGCAAAGGAAAAAGGGCTTGTACGTTCAGAGGGTAAGGACTACGTTATGAAAGACGGAGATGTTGTGCTGTTCCGCATTAACGTCTGATAAGAGGGGTTAAAATATGATAGGTATTATCGGTGCAATGGATGTTGAGGTAGATGGCATCAAAAAAAATATTGAAAATTTAAAAATAAAAGAAATTTCAGGAATTAATTTTTGCTACGGTAAAATATCAGGCAAGGATGTCGTAATTGCAAAAAGCGGCGAGGGGAAAGTAAATTCCGCCATGACTGCACAAACTATGATTATGAGCTTTAATCCTGAATTTATAATAAATTCAGGTGTTGCAGGCGGACTGCATCCTGATATGAAGGTTATGGACATAGCCATTGCCGATAGTGTGTGCCAGCACGATTTTGATATTTCCCCATTAGGATATAAACCAGGGTATATACCACAGGTTGAGCAGGTGGAAATAAAAAGTGATGCAGAGCTTAACAGCATAATTGAAAAATGCGCAAAAAAAGTCTGTGACAATTCAATTTACAAGGGCGTTATCGCATCAGGGGACCAGTTTATTGCATCAGATGCACAAAGAAACAGAATTAAAAACATATTCGGTGCCATAGCTGCTGAAATGGAAGGTGCAAGCATTGGTCACGTATGTGCCCTTAATAACACAAAATTTACGGTCCTGCGAGTTATTTCTGACAATGCAGACGGTAGCGCTGATATGAGCTTTGATATTTTTGCAAAAAAATCATCAGAAATTTCAATCAATATTATGTTGGAATTTTTAAAAGAAATATAATAAAAACACAGGAGCCTTGAAAAAATATTTTCAAGGTTCTTTTTTTGTTCTAACAAACTCATCTCCGGAATAGTATTAAATATACTTATTGATATGAACGGAGAGTGAACACAAGTGGAAAGCTTGCTTAACAACAATTACGCCGCTGTGGTAGGTGACCTTGAAAGTGATTTTTCATATAGTCACGAAAGCTATGGAGAATGCTTTTATTCATTTTTTATAAAAATTCCCAGACTGTCAGATTGTGCGGATATTATCACTGTTACTGCATCGGAGCGTATTTTATGTGATGAAAATTATAAAATTGGGGATAAAATAAAAATAGTAGGACAATTTCGTTCCTATAATAATTATACAGATGTAGGCAACAAACTTATTCTTACACTTTTTGCCAAAACCATAGAAAGAGCAAATGACGAAAGGTATCTTAATGAAATTATATTAAACGGATTTTTGTGTAAAGAACCCATTTACCGAACAACACCCTTTGGAAGAGAGATAACGGACATATTGCTTGCCGTAAACCGCACACATAACAAGTCCGACTACATACCCTGTATCGCATGGGGGAGAAATGCAAAATTTGCACAAAAGCTTAAAGTGGGTGACAACATAATAATCAGCGGCAGAATGCAAAGCCGCGAATATCAGAAAAAGCTTGAAAACGACATTGTAACCAGGACAGCTTACGAAATTTCAATTTCAAAAATTGAAACTGATATCGAGGCAAAAATTAACAGTATATAAAAACTTCTTCTGCAAAAAATATGGTTGTAACTTGAAAAAGTTAAACTATAAAAGCAAAGGAGATGTAGTGAAGATGGCAACAAACAAGCACGTAGTCCCAGAAGCTAAACAGGCTATGAACAGATTCAAGATGGAAGCTGCAAGTGAAGTTGGTGTTAACCTTAAAGAAGGTTACAACGGTGACTTGACTTCTCGTCAGGCCGGCAGCATCGGTGGACAGATGGTTAAAAAAATGATCGAAGCTTACGAAAACAGCATTAAATAACTTTTAAAATAATAATTGGAATATTATTGTATTCCTTAATAGCGAAAAATACACTTGACGTTACAGACAAGTGTATTTTTTGCAATATTAAAAAAGGTAATCAAAAAGTTTTCAGGAAAGTATTGACAAATTCAGTTAGTTATGTTAAACTAACCGTGCAGTGTTTACTGAAAACTATCCTATTTTTTGGGAATCGAGGCGTATTATGAACTTAACTGAAGCATTGGAAGAAAAAGAATATATTATAAAAGATATTGTTACAGACGATGAAGAATTAAATGCGTTTTTATTTTCTTTGGGCTGCTACAGCGGTGAAAAAATCACTGTTATTTCACACCTTAAAGGCGGATGTATTGTTTCTATAAAGGATGGCAGATACAACATAGATAATCAGCTTGCAAGTGCTATTATAATTTAATAAAATATAAACGACCGATTAATCGGTTTTATATTTATACATCAGTTAGTCTATACTAACTACAAAATAATTTCAGATAAAAAACAAGGGAGGAATTAAAATGAGAATAGCTTTAGCCGGAAATCCAAACAGCGGCAAAACTACAATGTACAATGCTCTTACTGGCAAAAATGAACGCGTTGGCAACTGGGCAGGAGTTACAGTAGATAAAAGAGAAAGCTCTATAAAAAGGAGTTTTTATGATTTAAAAGAGGAATTAATTGCAGTGGATCTGCCGGGTGCATATTCAATGTCACCGTTCACTTCAGAAGAAAGTATCACAAGCAGTTACATAAAAAACGAAAATCCTGATGCTATTATAAACATTGTTGATGCTACAAATTTAAGCAGAAGCTTATTTTTTACAACACAGCTTTTAGAGCTTGGTATTCCGGTAGTTGTAGCTTTGAACAAAAGCGATATAAATGAAAAAAAACATAACACCATTGATGCTTCAGCTTTATCAAAAAAATTAGGTTGTCCTGTTATTGAAACTGTTTCTACTTCATCAGGTGACAAGGGCCTTGAAGAGGTTGTTAAAGCAGTAATGGAATGCAAGGGAAAAAGCCAGACTGCACCTTACGTTCAGGGAGATATTGACCTTAGTGACAAAAATATTGTTGAAGAAGCTGACAGAAAGCGTTTTGAATTTGTTAATAAAATCGTAGCAGATGTTGAAATACGCAAGGTTTTTACAAATAAGAAAAATGCACAGGACAAAATTGACGCAGTTATAACAAACAAATGGGTAGGCATTCCTATATTTGCCGTTGTAATGTGGTTTGTATTCTGGGTATCCCAGGCGTGGCTTGGTCCTTGGTTAGCCGAAGCAGTTCTTTGTCCGATTATAGATGGATTTGGCGAAATAGTTGCAGGCTGGATGGAAGGTACAAGCCCAATTTTGCAAACAATAATTGTTGACGGTATTGTAGGCGGTGTAAGTGCAGTTATCGGATTCCTTCCATTAGTAATGGTTATGTATTTCCTTATCGCATTACTTGAGGACTGCGGTTATATGGCACGCGCTACAGTTGTCCTTGACCCAATATTCAAAAAGGTTGGACTTTCAGGAAAATCTGTTATCCCCTTTGTTATCGGTACAGGTTGTGCAATCCCCGGTATTATGGCTTGCCGTACTATCCGTAACGAAAGAGAACGCAGAGCTACTGCAATGCTGGCACCTTTTATGCCT
>JAZSKK010000041.1:0-5085 GCA_045534795.1 Clostridia bacterium
AAAATTCCTCATTCTTCAAATAATACATATATAAAAATGATTTAAAGGAGATTTATATATGAAGGCCACAGGAATTGTTAGAAGAATTGATGATTTGGGCAGAGTAGTTATTCCCAAGGAAATACGCCGTACAATGCGAATTCGTGAAGGCGACCCGCTTGAAATTTATACTGACAGAGAAGGGGAAGTAATATTCAAAAAATATTCACCTATAGGTGAGCTTGGTGTATTCGCTTCCCAATATGCGGAAATTTTGTCCAAAACTTCAGGCTATGGTATCTGTATCACGGATAAGGACAATGTTATTGCGGTATCAGGAGCTTCCAAAAAGGAATTGATGGATAAAAAAATTTCAGAAGATATTGAAACAAAAATAGAGGAAAAGGAAACGTATATTTCAAGAAAGGGTATGACCAAAAAGCTAAACGTTGTAGATGGTGCGGAAAGATATTCTGCAGGTCTTTTGTGTCCTATTATATCCGAGGGTGATACTATAGGCTCTGTGGTATTTTTATCAGAAGATGGTAATGAAACCTACGGCGAGGTACAGGAAAAGCTTGCACAGGCAGCGGCAGGATTTTTGGCAAAACAAATGGAATCATAAAAAATAAGAGGTATAGCAAAATTATTTTGCTATACCTCTTTTTTAGTACAGGTTAAGGTATTTTGTGACTGCAACAACAATAAATACCGTTAAAATTGAGAGAATTGATGTAAATACAACTGACTGTGCCGCAAGGTCCGTATCACCGCCCATTGATTGTGCCATAGTAAAGGAAGATACTGCGGTGGGTGATGCGAAAATACTTATTAATGCAACTATTGATGCACCGCGAAAGCCAAATACGTATGCACCTAAACCTATTGCTGTAACAGGTAAAATAATTAATTTCAGACTAATTATAAATGATAAATATTTAATATTTCTTTTAACGGAGCTAAATGTAAATGTGCCGCCTAACCCTATAAGAGCCAAAGGAGTGGCAACTCTTGATAAATCTCTTATAACATTATTGCAAAAATCAGGTAACTTGATTTTTAGTACCAAAAAAATCACACCTATAAGTGATGATATTATAAGCGGATTTTTTGCAATTCCTTTTAAAATATTTAAAATGTTAATTTTATTTTTTCTGAATGTTTCAAGACATATTACTGCAAGCACATTGTATAGTGGCACAATAAAAGCTATTGCCAATGATGTTAATCCTCCGTTACCCTCACCCAAAAGAGATGTTGTAACAGGCAATCCAAAAAGTACAAAGTTGGAACGGAAAACTCCCTGAATAAACACGCCGCATTTACTGTTTTCCTTTACAAATATTGGGACAATTGTCATTAAAAGTGTAAATAAAACAAGTATAAATACAACTGCGTAAAGTATTGAGCTTATATCAATAATTTTACTGATTTCCGTTGTGTAAATGTTGTAAAACAAAAGACAGGGTAAAAATAATTTGAATACCAAATCATTTGCTACTTTAATTCCATTAGTGTCATATAGTTTTATTTGCTTTAAAAAGTAGCCTATTGATACATATACTAATATCGGGAATACAACCTTAAACGCTAAAATTATACAATCCATTTTATCTCTCCGTTTTTAAAATTCTGAATATTCTTTGATGACTTTGTCAATATTTTCTTTGTTGTTTAGAATATACTTTGCAGGACATTCCATATTTTCTGCCCTTTGATATAAGACGTCAATTAACTTTTCTTCACCGAGGTTTCTGCTTTTTAGTCCGTCTTCTGCCAATTTTATCATTTTTACAGCATAGTTTTTTAATTTGTCCTTATCAAATTCAACTATGCCATTGCCTTGTGCTACACATCTTCTCAGGTATGAATTTGAAAGGTTTTTGTTTTCAAGTAAGTATTCTGTTATTTCAATAGCCTTGTTAATGTTGTGTGCAATTCCAAGATTAAATGCAGGAGGAACAAAGGCATCCTTTAAGGGTTGTGCACAATCGCTGCGTATTTCAAATGTACCTCTGCAGGTTATTTCGATATGACGGAATGACAAAAAGTATTCAATGTCATCAGGTTCATTGTTTTCAAAATAATCCTTTAAGGGAATAGGGTAAAAACAGTTGTATTTACCATCTCTTTTGTTGTTGAATATATGCCTGTTATAAAAGCTTTCTTCAATATCCTCCAATGTCCTGTACTCCTCATCTACAGCACCTGTATTGGTTTTGCATATTCCAAATGCACTTTTGCTCCACAGATAATCGCGGAAGCATAGTGTGTTTCCAAAATCAAAATCAGGCGAATTGGAAAACAACAATCCCCTTAAGAAATCTATTTTTGCAAATAATGTGGCGGTTTTGGGCAAATCCTCAATATTAATATCCAGATGTGTTTGCACTGATGAAAGATATGAGGGAAAATCAGGATAATTGTGAGTGTTATCTCCATTAAATTTGTGCAGATATTCATCTACCATATTATATACGAGATAACTGACGTGATTTTGTGTGATATATTTTTTGTATGGATTTGTTCCCATACCTGTAATAATATAATTATACTGCTTTACAAAATCCTGTGCACTTTTGAAGTATTTATAAAATCTTTCGCTTATTTCATTAAGATTATCACCGTAATTCATTGAAAATTCTATGTTGTTATATGAATTATCAAATGAAATACAATCCCCATATTCGTTTGTAATAAAAGCGGGGTTGCCGTCGGTATCTGTGTCCTCAACCTTAAAGCCTTTGTCAAGAAAATATCTGAGCAAGCTCAGCGCTTTTTCCTTATCTACAGATTCTTTGTTAAGGTTAAGCAAAGGAAATTCCAGTTCAACACCTATTGTTCCTGTTTTTTTGTGTAGCAGAGGTTTTATAAATCTGTCTTTTATAATATCCTTATAATTCATTTAATCATCCCTGTTTTTTAAGATAATTGTACATAATTATCAAGCTGTCGCCATTTGTCAAAAATTCATTTGGTTTAAAATAATTATTTATCGAGCCTTTTACAAGCCCCATACTTCTTGCCAGTTCAACATAGCCAATAAGGTTTTGAGGTATATCGTCAGAATCATTAAAGTGCCTTATAAATATTTCTGACATATCTGCAACTGTACCATATCCCAACACCCTCAAAAAGTATTTTACCGCATCAGCCCTTGTTACATAACTTTTATAGTCTGTTTCACTTCTGTCAATTACATTGTTATCATACATATACGCATACAACATTTCTGTCTGGTCGTCTGTAAGTACACCTGTTGTGCTTAGCACAGGCTTTGTTCCGTTTATAAATTCACTTATAAGCAACAAATATTCCTGCTGGGTAATATAATCTGCCAAAAAAACGTGACCTGATGATACATATATATCACAGTCAGACATTTTTCTTGCAATATTGCCTGAATAGTGTGAATTTATATCAATGTAGTTCATTTCCTTTGGAGAATAGTATATACCACCGTCATAATTCAGTTGTCTGCCTGTTTTAGCATCAATTATCCCTGTTCCCTTTGAGGATAATTTATAAACAGGGGTCAATACATTACTTTCCCTTTTGTAGTAATTAAGCTCTAATCCGCCCTTGTCAAACAACTGCTCATACGCATAATCTGATGTTATTATGTCCTGTGTTGATTCAAATTCAACGTTGTCCCATAAAAATGATACATGCTTCAACTTTCCGTTAGTGTAGCATATATATAATCCGTTACTTTTAAAGGGTATATCATTAACTAATCTTTCGTACAGTAAAATGTTGTTTTGTTCATCATTTCGTTCACGTTTTATAGCACTGCTTATATATGAAGGATAGTACTTTTTGGCAAATTCTTCAGCTGAATTCTGGTATTTAGAATCTGTGATATTTGTGGAATTATCAGAATATTCAGCAAGCAAGCCGGTTTTGGCATTTAAAGTAACTTCCTTAAAGTTAGGTTTGTTTTCATACATCATCGATATAAGATATGTGTTATCACGATTTTTAAGATAATTTACGGAATTGATTTTGTAATCGTCTGTAATTTCCAATTCGTTTATACTGCGGGCTATTTTATCCGCTTCAGTTATGGAGAGTGCAGTACCGTCATCAATATATTCCGATACCATTTCGGCAGTATATGTGACATCAAAATAGCCGTCAGAAGGTATGTAATAAGAGGTAGCTATTGTATTACCTGTAACAGCATTAATAATTATATCCTTTGCAGTATATGTAAGGTAAGTGTTGATTTTACCGTCAATGATATTTTTGTTGTACTGCAAATTTAGTCCCGATGATAGCTTGTATTGTTCCTCGGCAGTTTTTTTATCAATAACAGATGTATAGCTTTCAACTGTAATGTTATTGCTGAAGTTTTTGGTATAATTAATTACATCACCGCTTTTGCCGTCAATAAAAAGTGATATGTAATTATCACTATACTCTATACCTTCAATAATTCTTGGTAATATAATGTTATAGCCGTAGGGGTATGATTTGTTATATGTTATTGTGGCTTTATCCATATTTATTTCGTCAACAATCTCAGGACAAAAGTTTAAAATAAAGTTTTCAGTAATATTAAGCGCAATGCTTTTGGATACAGTGGGCAGGGTAAAACTTTCTGTGCCATTGTATGACGCAGAATAGCTTATAAGATGATTGTTTTCATCATATATGGAATTGTTGGCAAAAACCGTAGTACTAAAAGATATAAGAATACAAAATGTTACTATAATTTTTTTCATCTAATCACCTGCCATATAAAAATAACGGCATATCCGCCGTTATTTAGTTAAGTTTGTTCCAAACCATTTTTTAGAAATTTTTTCCAACGTACCGTCGTTGCCTAATTCTGTATATATTTTCTGCAACTCTTCATACAGTTGGGTGTTTTCTTTTTTTAACCCGATACTGCGGGTATAGGTATATATAATTTCATCAAGTATATTAAACTTGTAATCATTAATTTTTTTGTAATAATAAAAGTATGAATCCTCAATTATCAATGCGTTAATTTTATTGTACGCTAAGGCAGATAAAGCTTCCTTTTCAGTTGAAAATTTAACAAGCTCGTCATTATTTATACCCACATCACTAATGGCTGTAATGTGCGGAAGAGTTTCA
>JAZSKK010000156.1:0-1975 GCA_045534795.1 Clostridia bacterium
GGTTTAAAAATGCTTATGATTTATTCTTGGGCGGTGACCATTACAAATGGCGTCAGATGAGAACAAACGGTATTGATGAAGAATTTATTACAGGTAATGCCGATGATTACGAAAAATTTAAAGCATTTGCAAAAACTCTTCCTATGCTTATCGGCAACCCTCTATACCATTGGACACACCTTGAACTTAAAAATTATTTTGGAATAGACGAAGTTTTGAACGAAAAGACTTGCAAGGAAATCTGGGACAAATGTAACGAGCTATTGGCAAGAGAAGATTTTTGTGCTCAGGAGCTTATTAAAAAATCAAATGTTGCAGTTATTTGTACAACAGATGACCCTGCTGATGACCTTGAATATCACAAGCAGTTGAAGGATTTCCCTACAAAGATTCTTCCTACATTCAGACCTGATATGGCTACACTTATTGAAAAGGAAACTTTTCTTCCTTACATAGAAAAAATAGGTGTAAAAACCTATGATGAATTTATAAGCTGGATTACATCAAGAATTGAATATTTCAATGAGGTTGGATGCAAAATTTCTGACCACGCTTTGGAATATGTTCCATTTGCAGTAGGTGACCCTGCTGCGGTATTTGACAAGAAAATGGCAGGCGGAGAGCTTACAAAAGAAGAAGTTGACATATTCAAAACTGCAGTAATGAAGCATTGTGCAAAGCTTTACGTTAAATATGACTGGGCAATGCAGCTTCACATCGGTGCATTACGCAACAATAACACTAAAATGTATAAAAAAATGGGTGCTGATACAGGTTGGGATTCAATAAATGACCTTTGTATTGCTGAACCACTTTCAAGATTTATGGACAACCTTGAAATGGACGATTGTTTACCAAAAACAATACTTTACACACTAAATCCAAAGGATAATTATGTTCTTGGTACAATGCTGGGCAACTTCCAGAAGGGCCCTACAGCAGGCAAGATTCAGTTTGGTTCAGGTTGGTGGTTCAATGACCAGAGAGACGGTATGATAGACCAGATGAGAGCTTTGTCAAACCTTGGTATGATAAGCAGATTTGTTGGTATGCTTACAGACTCAAGAAGCTTTGTTTCATACACACGTCACGAATATTTCAGACGTATTATGTGTAATTTAATCGGCGGATGGGTAGATGCCGGCGAATATCCTGCAGATATGGAAACTTTGGAAGTTATCATAAAAGGTATATGCTACAACAATGCAAAAGAATACTTTAATTTTTAATTAATTATAAAGACAGTTCGCTATGAACTGTCTTTTTTTAATAAACCATTGCAAAATATGTAAAATTATGTTAAGATATAATCGTATATATTTTTTTATTGAGAGGATGTTTATATGTTGAAGTCAAAGAAAATCTTTGCTTTGGTTGCATCTATCATTGCAATGGGTATTATGATGATACCTGTAATGTGCGGTGCTACTGGGGCTGAAGAGCCTGTCAGCAATATGTATGCAACAATCTGGGCACTTGTTCCTCCTGTTGTAGCTATAGTGTTGGCATTAATCACAAAGGAAGTTTACAGTTCACTTTTTGTTGATATTGTAATCGGCGGTTTGTTTGCCACTAACTTTTCACCTATCAAAACAATTGACGCTGTTGTAAATGACGGTCTTATAGGCGCTGTATCCGGCCTTGCGGGAATTTTCTTGTTCCTTGTTCTTTTAGGTGTTATGGTTGCACTTATCAACAAAGCCGGCGGAAGTATGGCTTTTGGTGAATGGGCAAAGAAAAACATAAAATCACGTACAGGTGCTATGCTTGCTACATTCGTACTTGGCGTGCTTATTTTCATCGATGACTATTTTAACTGCCTGACAGTTGGTACAGTTATGAAGCCTGTTACAGATGCTCATAAAATTTCAAGAGCAAAGCTTGCATTTTTAATTGATGCTACTGCTGCTCCTATTTGTATGATAGCACCTATTTCATCATGGGCTGCTGCTGTATCAGAATTTGCTCCTGAAGG
>JAZSKK010000034.1:0-4014 GCA_045534795.1 Clostridia bacterium
CAACAATAGTTGCAAAGTTGTCATCGGTAAGAGTCATATCTGCCGCACCCTTTGCAACATCTGTACCTGTAATACCCATGGCACAACCGATATCCGCCGCCTTTAATGCAGGTGCATCATTTACACCATCACCAGTCATAGATACAACCTGACCACGTCTTTGCCAAGCCTTTACAATCCTGATTTTATTTTCAGGAGACACTCGCGCATAAACGGAAATATTTTCTACCTGTTCATCAAGCTCGCGGTCTGTCATTGCATCAAGCTCACTACCTGTAATTGCACGGTCACCATCTAGAAGAATGCCAAGCTCTTTTGCAATAGCTGATGCAGTAACAACGTGGTCACCTGTAATCATAATCGGCTTAATGCCTGCTCTGCGGCATACTGATACAGCTTCTTTTGCCTCAGGTCTTGGAGGGTCAATCATACCTACAAGTCCCATAAATATCAAACCGTTTTCCAACTCTTCAGATGTTGGATTTTCAGGAATTTCATCAATTTCCTTATATCCAATTGCAAGAACACGAAGAGCATTTTCACTCATAGCTTCTGTAAACTTCTTTGCCTGCTCTAAATCCCCTGATATGCAGCGAGATGCCATCATATCAAATGCACCTTTTACAATTACTACATTTTTACCATCTATACGATTTACCGTTGTCATCAGCTTTCTGTCTGAATCAAAAGGAATTTCCGCAAGTCTTTCATACTTACTGTTAAGTTCTTCCTTTGGCATACCGTTTTTATGAGCAGCCAAAACAATAGCTGTTTCAGTAGGGTCGCCTATATGCTGTTCTTCATTGTCGCGGAATACAACCGAGCCATCGCAACAAAGAGTTGCATACATAAGAACTTTTCTTATTTCTTCTGTATTATTATCGCTGATATCCTCAGTATCTAAAAAACCATCAGCGTATGCCTTTGTAAGTGTCATTCTGTTTTGTGTAAGTGTACCTGTTTTATCAGAGCAAATTATAGATGCACCACCCAAGGTTTCAACGGCAGGAAGCTTGCGAATAAGTGCATTTTTCTTAACCATACGCTGTACTCCAATTGAAAGCACAACAGTAACAATAGCAGGTAATCCTTCAGGAATAGCAGATACCGCAAGAGAAACTGCGGTCATAAAGATTTCCAGCACAGGAATACCGTTTGAAATACCAACTACAAAAATAATTGCACAGGCAGTAAGTGCCATAATGCCCAAATACTTGCCAAGCTGAGCAAGCTTTTGCTGTAACGGTGTCTGACCTTCATCCTCGTTATCTAAAAGATTTGCAATTTTACCCATTTCAGTATCCATACCTGTTGCAGTAACAACAGCTGTAGCGGTGCCGTAAGTAATACTGCAGCCTGAATAAACCATATTATATCTGTCACCGATAGGTGCGCCATCCTTTACCTCTGCATTATAATCCTTTTCCGAAGGTACAGATTCACCAGTAAGAGCTGATTCTTCTGACTTTAAGCCTGCACTTTGAAGAAGTTTTGCATCTGCAGGAACAAAATCACCTGCTTCTAATTTAATAATATCACCTGGAACAAGCTCACTTGCATCAATAATTTTTTCTTCACCATCACGGATAACTCTCGCATGCGGTGCTGACATATTTTTCAAAGCATCAAGAGCTTTTTCGGCTTTTCCCTCCTGATACACACCCATAAACGCATTTAGTATAACAATAAAAACGATAAGTGCGGGTTCAAACAATTCACCCCAGTTTTTCTCAAGACAAATTACGAATAAAGAAACAATAGCAGCAGCAATTAAAATTAAAATCATTGCATCCTTAAACTGGTCAACAAAACGTTGGAATGTGGTTTTCTTTTTTCTTTCATTCAATTTGTTCAAACCATATTTTTGTCTCATCTCTTCGACTTTGCCGGTTGTTAAACCTCTTTTTTCATCGGTATTTAAAATTTCTAAAACCGATTCTTTTGTTTGACTAAAAAACTGCAATTAAAATACCACCCTTCATAGTTTATAATTTCCCCTGAATTATATATTATAAATTTATAATACATTTTTATAAAAAAAAAAGACGAAACTTATCTTTATCAAGATAAGTCTCGTCTTTTAAGGTGAAACCAGAAAATCAATTTGTGTCAACAACAAACTTTCACGATGTTGGCGTCACCGCACTTTTCGTGCAGACTACTCCCTTATTTGCGAATATTTTATCATATTTAATTTCAAAAGTCAACATTTAATTGTCTTAATTAAATATTTTTAGTCCTTCAACATCATCAAAAATCATATCTTCTCTTGCATCTTCATTGATTGTATTAATATTAATATTTTGCAGTGAAAGATTTTTTACATGACGGAAATATATTCCACTTGCAGGCAACACATTCCCATGCGCCATTACAGATGGTGTTGCACCTGGATTTTCAGGAACAACGACATTTCTATCTTCTTCTCCATGACCTCCGGGTACTGTAAGATATATGTTTGATAAACTGATATTTTCTAATTTTTCCCCAGGTTGACCAACAACACTTGAGGAAACATCCACTGGCATTTTATGTAATCTTTCAATAGGTAACATAGCCGTATAACGTATTGGATACATTTCCTCGTATGGCCCTGTAGCAACTAAATTATCAATTACAACATTCCTTATTTTACCAACAGTTGCACCTTCTGGTGCACGTCTTCTGTCAGTAAGCATTATAAGAAATGGTGAACCCACATTTTTCATAACTATACCTGTAGCTGTTACTCCGTCTATTTCACCGCCGTCAGCTATTTCTATAGCTAAACCTGTATAGCATGTATCATATACTGCACAGTTGCTTATTGAAATATTTTTAAAACCGCCGTTTGATTCTGTCCCAAGCTTAATGGCACACATTCTTGAAGATACTGTACAATTTGAAATTACAACATTTTCACAAAGCTGATTTTTGTTTAATGTATATGAACTCTTAAGAACAATACCATCATCACCTGCAACAATGTTACAATCGGAAATAACAACATTTTTACAGCAGTCAGGACTTATACCGTCAATATTTACGTGTAGTGTTAATCTTGTAGTTTTAACATCTTCACAGCCTGCAAAATACACAGCCAAATCTGTAGCATTGTAAAGCTTTAAATCTGATATATCTATAGATTTACAGTTTTTGAAGGCAAAAATTTTATTTGCTCTGCAGGCGCGGTTTTGAGCCTCACCCTCTGCAGGTGTATTTTCCCATACATCTCGCATATCAATAGTTCCCAATCCGCTGAATGATATATTTTCTATATCTTCACCCCAAAACATTGAACGATGAAAATATGAATGAGAATAGTCCTGATACAAAGGGTAGTCAATGTGCTCCCTTGGGTCAAAATCATCAGGGTCTAAACTTCCCAGAATTTTTGCACCGGGTTCAAAAACAAAATGTATGTTGCTAAAAACCTGAACAGATGCCATAACATAAGCTCCGTTAGGAATATATACTACACCTCCGCCGTTTTTAACACATTCCGCAACCGCCGCACGAACAGCTTCGGTTGAATTTGTAATCCCATCATTTTTTGCTCCAAAATCAACTATATTATACATTTTACCCTCCCAAAATATTCCATTAATCAGTATGCAATAATTATAAAATTCGTGTACAATTTAGATGTCGAGAAATCATTTTACCATGAGCAAAAATCTTTGCTCGCAAGGAGATTTTTGCGACGCCGCCAATTGACACAGTGCTCGAAAGAGCACAAAAGAGCGTTAGCTCTTGAGAATTTTATAAAATAAAATTATGTATGTGTCAATTATAGCACAGACAATTGACAATTTCAATATGTAAAATTTTTAAAACATAAAAACCGAATGGTTTAGATGCAATATAAAAATATGCTTTGCGAAAGCAAAACTACCCATAATTATTAATTAATCTTTAGCGTAGCGACTTCATCATTCATTATTCATTAAAAAATCCTGTCGATTTAATGAATGATGAATATTGAATAATGAAAAATGATTAATACAAAACAAAACCATAAGAAAATTTTTGTTT
>JAZSKK010000190.1:0-1658 GCA_045534795.1 Clostridia bacterium
TACAATTTTCCGTAATCATCATAGGTATTTTTCCGTAAATTACAGCTTCACAATCAACTATGCCTGTCAATGGCATGATTTGTTTTAAGGTCAGCTCTGTTGATAGTGTTATGCTATCAACACCAAGCTTTTTGTAAAAATCACAAGAGTATTTGTTAAATACATTCATTGTAAAGTCAAGGTGGATATTTTTATTGCATCGTTTTGCAATATTCAACTGACCTATATTACGTACCAAAACTTCATTATTTGGGATTTCTGCTAATATTTCTTCAAGATTATCAGGGCTAATTCTTGGTAAAACGATTATATCATTTTCTTTAAAGTTCCCAAGCTCTATTGGCACATATATTCTTTTGCAATCGGTTTTTCGTATGGCGTCAAGCTGATTTTTATCGGAAACAAATACAGACAACTCAAATTTATCATTTTGTCCGAAAAGGATATCATCAATTTTTATTTTTTTATCATCTCTTTGATATGATTTGATAATTTTATCTTCAAGCTGCCTTGTAACTTCACGTCTTGCTTTGTTAATTTCTGATGTTGGTATGAACACATTGTCATCAACATCAACTTCGATGTGCTGAATATTAAATACGGTATCACCCAGCTTGCCTAAATTTCCTTTAATTTTATCAGTAGAAGCAGAAGAACTTTTTGCCTGTTCAAGACAATTTTCCGAGCTGTATTCTGCGGAATTACCATATTCATCCACTACGCAAAGGTTAAGCTTTTTGCCGGTATGACCTTTGAAATACATAAAAATATTTGTTTTTTTATATTTTTCAATTAAACTAAATGTGTTATCCTGACGGAGATATGGGTTGTCAGGCTTTGTATGACAAAACATTTCAGCGCCTTTTTTGTTCATAAAATATCCGTCCGAAAAGCCGCCTCGGTAAAATATTTTTTCTAATTTTTTATAATCTTCTATTGAAACTTCGCCCTCATTTTCCATATATTTTTTGTATATGGAAACAACTGTGCCAACATATTCGGGACCTTTCATCCTGCCTTCAATTTTTAATGATGTAACACCCAAAGCCTCAATCTTTTTAAGATGCTTTATAAGGCACATATCCTTAAGACTCATTAAAAAACCTTTTTTGTTGTCAATACTGTACAACAATCTGCATGGCTGAGCACATTTACCGCGGTTACCGCTTCGTCCTCCTATAATACCTGACATTAGGCATTGACCTGAATAGCAAAAGCACATAGCGCCGTGTACAAATATTTCTGTTTCAACACCTGAATTTTGAGATATTTCCTTTATTTTCTCTGCGGAAAGTTCACGTGCAAGTACAACTCTTTCAAAGCCTAAATCTTTAAGGAATTTTGCACCCTCTGTGTCATATACCGTCATTTGTGTACTTGCGTGCAAACATAAATCAGGAGCAATTTTTTTAATGTACATTGCAACACCAATATCCTGTACAATTACACCATCCACACCAATTTTATTTATTTTTCGAATAAATGTATCAAGTTCATCAAATTCCTTGTCAGATATTAAGATGTTTACAGTAACATACACCTTAACTTTTCTTAAATGACAAAAGTTTACGGCATCAATAAGTTCTTCGTCGTTAAAGTTGACAGCAGATGCCCTCGCATTAAAAAGGCTACCTCCAAGATATACGGCATCAGCACCG
>JAZSKK010000204.1:0-1548 GCA_045534795.1 Clostridia bacterium
TTTCGGATAGTGACGGGCATTATGTGTGCGAAAATTGCGGTAATAAATATTTGATTACTGCAACTTGTGGCTATAAAAGTAATATAAGCAAAATTATTGGTCAGATTTATGCTGATGCTGCTGATTTGAAAACGAAAGATTAATATTTACAATGTCAATGTATAAAAAACAGCTGAAGGACGACAATCCTTCGGCTGTTTTTTGTTTTTATAGCTGAAAATCAAGATTTTCAATAAAAGATTTGGTGAATTTTTCGTTAGTTGATAAGTCGATATATTCGGCATTTTTTAAATATGTGGTTAAATCATCTTGCTCAGTAGCATATTTAATTGTTCCCAATAAGCTAGTGTTGTTCATTACAACTATTTTTTCTTTTAGTTCTTTGGGTAATAGTCCTGTTTTTACGGCGTTATAAATATTGATTTTTGCCGAAAATCCGCCTGAAACAAAAAGGCTTTCAATATCCTCATAAGATGTCGCCTTTTCTGTTAAAAGTGCTGAAATGCCCGAATAAACAGCCGATTTGGCAAGCTGGTATTGTCTTACATCTTTTTGGGTTAATTTGATGTTGTCGGCTATGAAAAATTCTTCTTTTTCCATATATCCTGTTTCATCAATAATGCCTTTTTGGAGTAGTACGGCAATAATATCAATAAGACCTGTGCCACAAATTCCTTTAGGTTGGGTGTTATAAATAGTTTCATAGCTTCCGTCAATTGAATAAGAATAAATTGCACCATCGGTCGCACTCATACCGCAGGAGATATTTGCACCCTCAAAGCAAGGACCTGCTGCAGCAGATGTGCAGTAGAGTTCATTTTTATTATATAGCACGATTTCTGCATTTGTTCCAAGGTCAACAAGCAGGTTGTATTTATTGTTTTCAGGCGATTCGGTATAGTTTAAACCTGCAACTATATCAGCGCCAACGAAGGCAGAAATGCAGGGGAGAGAAATCACCTTTTTAATATTCTTTATACCTATCTCGTTACCATTTATTTCTTTGCTGTCAAGGAAAATAGGTGTATAAGGTGAAACGCCCATAGATGATGGGTCAACACCGAAAAGGGTGTGAAGCATTGTTGTGTTTCCTGAAACGTATATTGTATTCGCAGTAGAAACACCAATATCATCAATCATTTCGTTGATTTTATTAATTAAACAAGTCTGCAATTCTGAAACATCATTATTATTGCAGTATTCAATACGCGTTAAAACATCACCGCCGAAAGCTCTTTGAGGGTTTGTGGCGGTTTTTACTTTTATAATCTCTTTTTTATCAAGGGAAACAAGGGCGAGGGCAAGTGTTGTTGTGCCGATATCAAGGCAAAAGCAACAGTTTTCAGTGTTTTCACCGCTTTCTTTTGCTCCTGTTTCTGAAAAAATATCATCATTTTCGGGCAGAACAACATTAATGTCTGATTTGATTTTGTATTGGCAGGATAATTCCTTCTTGCCATTAACCTTAACCAGACATTTTTTGCAAGTGCCTTTACCGCCGCAAGGGTGGTGAAGTTTTTCACCCGATTTCATTAAAATATCAGATAA
>JAZSKK010000059.1:0-5105 GCA_045534795.1 Clostridia bacterium
GCTCAAGCTCCATACGCCAAGACAACATGTCTTATATACCCTCAATAGGACGCTGATAGCTTGGTGCAGTATGTGTATAGCCGTGAATTGCCACCTCATGACCTCTGTCAAGAATCTTTTCCTGTACCTGTTGGTCAGTCATACCATTTTTTCTCAATGCCTTACTGTTAAGGTTAAAAGTACACTTAAGCCCTGCTTCTGTAATAACATCAGAAAACCTAATATCCTCAACAACACCATCATCATAACTTAGTGTTACTGCCTTTGACTTTCCTCCCGGAAATTTTAAAAGTTGATACTTTATCATAAAATCACATCCTTTCTATATTATTTTCCCTTGTTTGACAAGAAAAAATTAAAATCTGGTTGTTTATAGTTCTTAAATAATCCATTGCCCTTTTAACCCTGTGGTCATCATAAAGAGCAAATGCGTCATCAAGCACAACGGGCATATTATCACCAATCAGGCTGACCAATGCCATACGAAGTGAAAAATATATCTGGTCATAAGTTCCGCTGCTTAAATAATCACTTGTGACAATCATATTATCCTCATCACGTACAGTAATATTATAATCCTCATCCACCATAAAATCAACATATCTTCCGTCAGTTATCTTTTTAAAAATATTGCACGCGATACCGTTAAGGCGAGGAGCATAGTCCATCTGCAATTGTTCAAAAGCACGGCTCAATGCACTTTTTGCATAATTCAAGTCCGCAAGTGCTTTATTATATTTTTTCAGCCTTTGATTATATTCATCTATTTGTGAAACATCGGTAGCATCATATTGCTTTTGCAATGTATCAAGTCTGCTTTCGTAAAACCCAACCTGTTTAGCCTGTTCTATGGCTGAAGCAGTATTTTTACGGAATTTCATTGTAAATATTACGCCAAGTGCAATAAAAAACGCAAGGATTATTATCAAGGCTAATTTTAACCCATATACTGCAACAAAAACAGCAGTCAAAGCCGCAGGCAACCATGCAAACAACAGATACCTTTGAGATAGCCTTCCTATGCTTTGTCTTTCCAAATTTTTCAGTTGTTTTTTACATTCGGTAATTTCGTTTTTGATTTTTACACGTTCGGCATTTTTCATAACCAATTCATTAATTAATGCCTGAGTATAATTTATCTTACCCCTTGGTCCGTTTAAATCCTTAATTGCGCTATCCAGAATATTTACCGCATTACGATATGAATAATCCTCATCACTGCTTTGGCTTAAATTAATAAGCTTGCTTTGTATTTCGGAAGATTTAACATCGTTTATCTTTGCAGAAAGCTGCTTTATGTAACAGGTATTTTCAAATGTATCTCCGCTTATGCCAAACATTACCTGCCCAACATTGTCAACACTGTATTCGGCAATTCTTGACCCGCTTATTGCATTAAAAACATCCACAGTGTCATCAGTTTTACGCATACCAAAATTACGCTTGATTATATACTCCGTTTCACCGCATTTTACGGTCATTTCACCACCCATGGATGTATGTCCGAATGGCATATATTTTTTGCGTTGATTAAACCTTAAGGAATTGACACCAAACAGCATTACACGTATAAATTCAGCGATAGTTGATTTACCGCTTTCATTAGGCAGGGAAATAACATTCATACCCTCATTAAATTCCAAAGTCTTTTCCTTAAGACATCCAAAATGGTTTATGTATATACTTTTTATTATCATTCTATACGCACCTTCTCTCCACGCAGGGCAGCAAGTCCGTACCTTAAAGCATCCTGATTGTCACAGTTTTCCATAAACAGATTTTTGAGAGAATAACTGTCGTCAGAATATTCCTGAGAATTGTCCTCTATTTCCACATAATAATATTCCTTTTCCAGAAAGCTCTTTATAAAACCACAGTCAACAAAGGTGTTTTTAGTCCCCTTTAAATTAATACGGTACGCATTTTCCGTCCCATCCAAGGCTGAAGATATTTTTTCTGCAATTTCAAGATTATCATTTGCATCAGATATATCAACCTCAGTACATACATATTTTCTGTTGCACACAGGTACAAAACGGCAATTTGCATAGCCATTACCCACCTCAGCAATTATTACACCCTTTTCACCGCATTCATCAAATGCTCTGCCCTCAGGGATACCGCAATATGCATAGGTAGTTGCCCCTGCTATATTAAATCCTGTATGAGAATGCACATGCCCTAATGCTATGTAATCCATTTTGCTGTTTTTTATAAATTCCTCGTTTATTGGATTATATGCACTGCGGCTCGCCACATCACCATGTATAAGCAGAATGTTAATATTGCCCTTATCGTCGGCACAAAAGCCTTCAACAGCACATATATCGCAATGCTCTGCCTCAAAGCTTACACCGTATATATCCACATTATCCATACTTACTTTTTCGATATAATTATTAAACACATATACATTAGACGGAAAATTGCACTTCAGGGCATAATCGTGGTTGCCAAGCACCACAAAAATCTTTATATTGCTTATTTTTTCAAACTGTTCCGTAATAAAATCCAAAGTTTCTGCATCCGGATTACTGTTTTCAAAAAAATCACCTGCAATAAGTACGGCATCAACCTGTTGTTCCTGTGCAAGATTGATTATATTTGAAAAGGTTTCCAGCATCTCACCCTTACGGCTTTGGGCTTTATCACCCATATTAAGCATTGGAGAGCAAAGGTGCAAATCACCTGTATGCAATATTTTTATACTGTTCATATTTTCACTCTCCTTTAAAATATCATAATGCTGTTTACAAACCTGTATCAGATGTAGGTAAATCTGTCACACCAGGTTGTTCCTCATCAACAGCAGAATTATCGTCATCAGGCTCGGTAACAATCGGCACATCATCAGGCGAAGCTGTACCGTCAGGCATTTCGGTAATACCTGTATCGTCATCCCCCTCTGTGTCATCAGGCAATTCTTCCAAAGGCCCTGTGCCGACCAACACAATTTTATTCATTGCAATGTATGTGCTTTTGCCTATATATTCACGTTTTTGCTCTATGCCGTCTTTATAGTAAATTTTATAAGTGCTTACCACAGCACCGTTCTGACCATTTTGCTTAACCTCTGTTGTACCAACAGGTAAATCGGGCGCTTCCTTTTGCACTTCCTTTTTTGCAATGGTAGAATTTGTAACAGTAACAACATCATAAGTAAGAGATTTATCTATTTTAGTACCCATAATCTTAACTGTCAGGTAACCGCCGCTTGCATAAGCATCTATTCTTATAGGGTAATTGGTATCATTTTCAAAGATATAGTCCAAAGCCCCATAAACAACTGTGGCATCCTGACCAAGAGGAACATAAACAACGGTATAAGAATGATTTGTGCGTGCAACAGTTTTAAGGTTAGCCCTTAACTGAGCACAGTATAATGTTGAAGAAACCTGACAAATTCCTCCACCTATGCCTTCCTCCGTTCCCTCACCTGTATAAACGGTAGCATCTACAAAACCCCTTGCATAAGTACGGGGACCAACTACGGAATTGTATGAAAACCGTTTGCCAGGCATTATAATTGTTCCGTTAACAAACTGTGCTGCCAGCGAAAGGTTTTTTGTACGGTTTACAAGCCCCACATCATAGGCAGAAGTGTATGTACTCAAAACATCCTGATAAAATTCTATATCAAGGTCACTGGTACGTATTTTCGGATATGTGGGCTGTATATTCATTGTGAATATGCCGTTATTTTCCTTATAAAGCTTTAAAAACACATCCTTATCCGCCTTAATCCCAACAACCTCAGGAATTATATAGGTAGTTTCATCATCATTTATACCAACCGATGCATCCCTTGACGGTATTGCAAGACGTAAATAAAGCTCTTTTGCAAAATCGTCATCTGCCTTTTTGATTATAACAGGCTTTACATTGTCATAAACATCATTACGTACATTTTCCAAAACCAAATCCAAGGTTTTTTCAACATCCATAATTTCATCAATCATCGATGCATCAATATCAACTGACGTATAGTCATCATTAAAGACAAACAGGCTGTTATTGTTATCAATGTCGGAACAAAAATGAATCAAATCCCTTTTAAGATTTTCAACATCCGCATCAAGTGAAAATGGAACAACCGTCTTATCTTTGCGGAACATTTTTGTAAGGATATTGCCTGATTTTTCAAGGGCAACCTTTGCAGTTTTCTTTGCATCAACCTTAACTATATCAAGCAAATTAATTTTATATGTTTTGTCCCCATAATCCATCGATATTGTCTTGTTAAAATATTCAGTATTAAATTCCTGTTCTATTTTTGTTGCAGCCTCATCAATGGTAAGGCCTCCAACATTTAAAGAATTAACATACACATTATCCGCAATAGTTGTGGAATGATAAAAATGCATAAAACCAAATATTGCGGCAATAATGAAAATCACAGCAAAAACAGCAATAATTATAACTGTTTTCAGATTCAAATCCTTTCTGACCTTTCTGACCGCTTTTTCAGTCATTATAATTCCTCCAAATCATATACATTCACCATTATAATTATTATATCAACATTTGTGCCACAAGTCAATTAGTTATATACGATTGGAATATACAAAATATTCCTGATTTTATAAGGGTTAATTTGACTTTTTTACAAAAATATGATAGTATCATATCAATATGTTTAACAAGTATATGGATATTGCCATTAAAGAGGCAAAAAAAGCCCTTGACAGCGGGGAAATACCCGTAGGGGCGGTTATAGTAAAAGATAATATTGTAATAGCTAAAGGACACAATACAAGGGAAGGTAAACAAAATGCACTTGCACATGCAGAAATTTCGGTTATAGACCAAGCGTGTAAGATAATGGATAACTGGAGGTTGGAGGATTGTGATATATACATTACTTTAGAGCCTTGCCCAATGTGTACCGGTGCTATTTTGCAGTCCAGAATACGTAACGTCTATTTTGGTGCGTTCAGTACTGATAACGGTTGTATGGGTACGGTGGTAAACCTGCCCAAAATGTTGAAAAATAACAACCTGACTGTTTATGGCGGTATTATGGAAGATGAATGCACAAGGCTGATAAAGGATTTTTTTGATAAAAAGTAATAGCTTGCTTAATACAATAGTTTAGATGCTAATAG